>CAZWWZ010000039.1:0-7808 GCA_964637795.1 uncultured Candidatus Saccharibacteria bacterium
CTTGGAAAGCGTGTGTGGGGCAACTCACCGAGGGTTCGAATCCCTCACCCTCCGCAGTGTGGGAATTTGGTTCGCGAAATTGAATATTCGGCTTGTATTTACTATATATGCAGGAGTTCGAACCGAGCGAAGTTCTTTTTCGATAGCTTCTTTCTTTTCGGCAATGATTTTCCATGGAAAATGCAATTCAATGCTGAGTTCTTGGCCTTTCAGTGAAAAGTTCGAATCAAGCGACAAAAGAATGGCACGCCTGTCTTTTATGCTGCCTTCATTGAACCGGGCGCGCGCGTAGCAGGCGAATTTAAACGTCTTCTCGGATAACTTCTATAAGTTCCGTCTCTTTCGCGTCCGTATGGGCCAAATTTTGCTCTAAGGAGGCCTTTTCCTTCTCGAGCTTCATCTTGCCGTCCGATATTCGTCATCGGGGATAAGATCGCCATCGGCGTTGGCTGGGGAGGTGTATTTTAAGAACATCGAATCAAGCTGTTTCTGAATTTCACCAATCCTGACACTATAAGTCTTCCGTCGAGTTCTAACCAATCAATACTAGAGAGTGCCGCCACGACCTTTCGGATGCTTTCGCCCATCATCATCCCTATTATAGCGGTAGGAATTTTCGCGATTACGCTTAAAACGATCATTAGCAGGATGCGTCAGCTTCCACTGGAACCAGGTGGCATACAGGGTAATTTCTTAAGTCGCCTCGCCAAACAAAAAAAGCTGATCGCTCTTCTTTTCGCAACCTTAAGCGCGTTTTCGGTATGGCTTTCTCAACAGCCACTGGAATTCAGAACTGCATTCCTTCTCCCAATTGAATTATTTGCCGGAACGATCAAATCCAATGCTCCGCTTTATGTTCTCGCAACCACTCTCGCCGGCATAGCGGTGGCGGCGCTTTTCCTTTAAAGTCGGCGATCTAAACGGTTTCTTTGGATGTATGGGAGAATAGCCTCGTACACTGTTCTTTTTAAAAAAAGGTTTATACTTATATTCAATGACAGATTTTAGCGCGCGAGATAAAAAATTTGGCGATATTATGTTTTCTGAGGATCGCAGTTTTGATCGAGCTCAAGCGGTTCGCTAAAATTTATGGGAAGGACATCGTGTATTTCATAAAATGACAATATGAACACATTTGTTTCGCAACCACAGCAATTAAAAGAGAGTTTAAAGTGGCGCCCGAGTGGTGTGATAACAGAATTTATCGGTGGATCATCATCCGCAAAGAAAACAGAGATTTTAATGCCTGAAGAATTTAACACACAAGAAGAAGCTGATAAATTTTTCATTGATTATTATACCCGGCAAGGATTTATTCAAAATAAAAAATAGCGGCACAAAAAGTTGAATAAACGAAGGGTTAAGATTTCTCATTCAATCTCTAAAAATGTTCAAATTATTTGAGACGAAGTTGCAGAAAATAATCTTGGCATTAGGGGCGCTTATTATTTTTTTTCAGCTGTACGACGTTTCTCCCTATGATATTTCCACCGCACTTCTGGAAACATTGGGAATCGTCATTCTTATCGTCGCGCTCTTGGTAGTTTGCAAAGATTATTATCCATCACGGTCTAAACTTTGGCTTCTTATCAAACGGCATAAAATGCTCTCGATAGTTCTATTGATCTGCATTATTGCAATTTACGAATTTTTTAATTGGTATCCCCGATATCAACAATGGGCCGCTCAACAGAATTTCCACACCTCGGAAGTCGCCTACCAAAATTGCTTGGATAAAGTTGCCAGTTTGAATCAATTCGCTCCGGCAGATCCCGCGTCAGAGACGCCTTATAATAATAATTTTTCGATGGGCACCCTCATGGAAATTAACCCATATTTTAATGAGTGGGAAGACTCCATCACAGGAGGACAACCTGACCCCGAACAACAATTTAACCCTTATGATTCTGGAAATTGGCAATGGAACTTTATGCAATGGATGATGAAAAAACATCCTGATTTTTGCAGCGAGTTTAACACGGGCATGATTAAATCTTTTCTTAGCCAAGAGGTGCCGATCACTATGACCCGAGCGGAGTATCAGGCGAAATATGGCACTCCACCCCCCATACCCGCAACTCCTTAGAGGACAACTGCCAATCATTAGGCAATTGTCTTATGATTAGCTTATGCAAGAGAAGAGCGATAAATCACAATTTAAAAAATTGCTTGATCTAGGAAGCAATAGGATGCTTTCTGCGCTTGGTGCTTACTATATGTGGAAATGGATGGAACTTGCCAGAAATATCAACAGTCCCGGCGGCGAAAAAAAAAGTTAATCGAAATCTTGCCATTATGAACCGGCATGGCATTTTTTTCGCACAGCTTGGTAAGAGCACTTATAAAAGCTTCGTGGCGGATCTCTCTATCTTTTTTGATAAAAACGGGCATGACGGCACATTTTCTATGAAAAAGCTTTTGGCATCCACGCGGGATAAGCTTACTACTACAGAAATTGAGACGCTTCGGAAGGAGATAGAAAGGATCAAACACAAAGAAGGTGCCAACATCAAATTTCTTTATGAGCTTAGAAATGCCGATGTTGCTCATCAAGAGATTGATTCACGGGCGAGGCATCTTCTGTACGCTAACGTCGAGAGTCTTTTTAATGCTGTGCAGACTATGCTCAATCTGATCAGCAACAAATATGACAAATCGGTGCATTGGTGGGGGCACGTGGGCGAAGAAGTCAATCACCAAATGAAGTGGGTATTTGACGATCTTGAACGCGGAGAGACCGCGCGATTAAAAGAAATAAAGAAAAAATGGCGGGTATGAGCAACAAGGAAAAAGCCGAGGGAAACCAAGTTGGGTTTTTTCTCCGGCTATTCAATGAAAAATATAAAACCGATTACCATCTCGGCCCCGTTGAGATAGAGGATTCGAATGAAGGATTACTACGAAAGTGTTAAGGAGGGTATCGATATTATGGAATCCCTAGTTAATCCCTAGAAATCTTTCCCGCGTGATATCACAATAAGTCCGAACATCCTCTACTACCCTCCGCAAATGCAAAACGGGCAGTCCATTGCGACTGTCCGTTTTGCATTGTGTTGATAGTGTGGATTCGAACGCCGGAGCAGAATTTTTCAGCAGAAAAATTCTGTGAGGCGGTGCCCAGACCAAATGCGAGCGGCGGCGGGCATTTGAGTCACGGGCGAATCCCTCATCCTCTACTACCCTCCGCCCAGATGTCCAAATAAGGATATAATTAGGGCAAGACATGAGCCTATTCAAAAAAGTTTATGGTTTGCTGTTGGGGATTGTTGCTTGCGTGATTGTTTTTCAAATGGCCAGCACGGCACGCTTTTTCGGAGTGTTTGTAAATCGATTTTCTCCTTGCATACAAGATCCTGCGAGTTCATTTCCCTGCTATGGAATTTACGACATTGCCGTGATGCCCCTTGTTTTCATTGTCGGATTTATTTTGGGTATGATCGTTATTTTTCGATTGATTCAAAGTTTTAAAGGGAAAGATTTTTAACGCCCAAGAGATAAGCATCTGCGAAATAAGTCGAATATCCTCTATTGTTTCTCTGCCATAAGAATGGTGGCGCATGGACGATTCCATTGTATGGATATGGTATACTTTATCTATGACAGAATCATCCATTTTAGAAACAACCTACGGACCGCTTGAGGGAGGGTCTGAAGAGTCCTGTGATATGCTGGTCGGTATCAATCCCTTGGGTATCATCACGTTTCTGCGATATATGAATCCTCAGGCGGCGGAAAAGTTCGGCTATACCGAGAAGGATGTGCTCGGCGAACATGTCACTGATTTTATCATCGGTGCGGACAGCGTTGGGGCGGCGGAACATTTTGGAAGATTGTATGTGAGCGAGGATGCGTTCCGTGCGCCGAACCGGCGAATGAAAACGAAGAACGGGACGGTGATCGATGCGGAGAATTATGTTGTTCCGTCATACGACGGCACGGGGAAATTTACGGGACATTACGGCATGGTGTTTTTCAAGAAGACGGAAGAAGCCGCGATTACGCCACTGGCATAGATGTTGTTGATGTTGGCGGATAAAAAACGAACGGCCCTATGCCGTTCGTTTTTTATCCGCCAACATTCTCCGCTCTATACCACGCTTTCCCCGAATGCTTCATCGTCGGTGTCCGCTTCCGCTTCTGCTTTGGTTTTATGGATGCGGCCATCGATGTGATTTGCCGGAGCGTAGATAGTAAATATTTTAAGCGACGATGTTCCGGTGTTCACGAAGTCATGCTCCGTGCCGGGCGTCACGACGACGACGTCTCCCGCGATGAAGGGTGTTTCCACGCCGTCAAGGATCGATTTACCTTCTCCGCTTAAGAGAAAAAGTGTTTGCTCCGTGTGCGGATGGACCTCTGCGCCGATGCTTTCGCCCGGTTTGATATCCATGACCACGAGCTGGCTCCTTCCTCCCGTAAAGAGAACCTTCCTGAAATAAGTATTATCCGTAGTTTCTTTCGTGATATTTCCTGTATATGACATTTTAATAGTGATTATAATTTGTACGACCTTTGAAACGGAGGCTTGAAATTTCATTATACCTTAGAATTTATTTTGAAGCGCGTTCTATGGATTCCGCGTCATAAAGGGCGTATATTTTATATATAAAATTATTCACCAGATCATGGCCATGGAAAAAAGATTTTCAAAACCATCCCGCGATAAAAGTTATATTTATGGCAAGCATGCGCTTGATGAGGCGTTACGGAATGCGCCGCGTGTCATAAAGAAGGTTTTTTTCGCGCCCGAAATGGACGATCGCAACTTGCGCGATCTCGTGCGAAGCAAGAATATCCCGACCGCAGAATTGAAGAACAGGGAAGCTGGGCGGATCGTGGGAGAGGATACGCCGCATCAGGGGGTGATCGCGATCGCGAACCTCGAAAAGCTGATGGTCGACTTCGATGATTTTATTGAAAAGATCGACATTTCGAATGACACCATGCTGGTGCTTCTTGATGAGCTCACCGATCCGCAGAATGTCGGTGCGATCATCCGGAGTGCTGCAGCGTTCGGTGCGGCGGGAGTCCTGATGCCGCCCCACAATCAGGCGCCGCTTACGGGATCGGTCGTGAAGGCGTCAGCTGGCATGGTGTTCCGTGTTCCCATTGTTTCGATCGGCAATGTGAACCGGACAATCGAGATCTTGCGGGAGCGCTATTTTTTCCGTGCCTATGCGCTTGCGATGCAGGGGTCGAAAACGGTCTCGGAAGAAACGTACGATACGCCATCGATCTTCATTGTCGGCAATGAGGGGAAGGGGATCCGGCAGAAAACGTTCGAACATTGCGACGCGACGCTCCGCATTCCGATGCATCCGCGCTGTGAGTCGCTGAATGCCTCCGTTTCCGCCGCGGTCGCACTCTATGCATGGAGCGAGAAACATCCGGATGCATTGAGGTAGTTTTTTGTCGTTTCTGCGGAAGCGGGAATCCAGGCGCGAGATGAAAATATTTTTATGAAAGAAATTTCAAAGGAGAAAAAATTCAGAGCGAAACCGGGCCAGACAGATTATACCAATATCCGCTGGGCGCCGGTTCTGAATTGTGTAGTGATATATCGCGGTAAAATATTATTGGTTCAACGTAGTCCGTCGCTTCGTCTATATCCTGGTTACTGGAATGGTATCTCGGGATTTCTTGATGACCAAAAAAGTTTACAGGAAAAAGTTATCGAGGAATTGAATGAGGAATTGGGGGTAACCAAGAAAGATATTATGTCGATTCACCTTGGAGAGGTTTTTGATCAGGATGAACCAAAATATAAAAAAACGTGGATCGTACATCCGATCCTCGTGCGTATAAAAACAAACCACGTAGTGCTCGATTGGGAAGCGCAAACATACCGGTGGGTCACTCTGCGCGAATCAGGAGCGTTGAAACTTCTGCCGGGTTTTCGCGCGGTGCTTCGGAAATTAAAATTATTAGCTCGCGAATAGCAAAAATGAAAAATCAGAATCTCATCACGAAACCTTGGGCGGATTATGAAGTTCTTGATTCCGGCAATGATCGGAAGCTGGAGCGCTGGGGCAACCACGTGCTTATCAGGCCGGAGACGCAGGCGATCTGGGAGCCGCGCCGTCCTGAACTTTGGCGCGATGCTCATGCAGAGTTCAGGTTTGCGAATGCGAAAGGTGTTTGGGAGAACAAGGGCGTTCCTGAATCGTGGGATCTCACGTGGCATGATGCGCGGTTTTCGGCCCGACTCGGCTCGTTCAAACATCTCGGTATTTTTCCGGAGCAGGCGGCGAACTGGGAATGGGTTCAGGGTCGGATCAAGAATATAAACGCGCCGAAAGTGCTGAATCTTTTCGGCTATACCGGTATCGCGAGCATCGTCGCGGCACAGGCCGGCGCCGAGGTGACGCATCTCGATGCTTCGAAGCAAAGCAATGCATGGGCAAAGGAAAATGCCGAACTTTCCGGCGTTTCCTCTGGTGCTATCAGATATATGCTCGATGATGCGTTGAAGTTCGTGCTTCGTGAAGCGCGGCGCGGTGCCGAATACGATGGCATTATTCTTGACCCGCCGGCATTTGGGCGCGGACCGGCGAACGAGGTGTGGCGGATCGAAGAACATTTGCCGAAACTGCTCGTCGCGTTGGAAAAGATCTTTTCAAAAAAGCCAGGCACATTTTTCCTTTTAAACGGCTATGCTGCGGGGTATTCGGCAACTTCATTCTCTCAGGCGGTGACTGATGTTTTTCCGGAAACGAAAGGAGAATTCGGGGAACTTCAGATCGCGGAGTCTGATTCCGATCGCGTAATCCCGTCCGGAATCTACGTAAGGTTCGTAAAATAGTGCAGTTCCGGGTGGCTTGAGGTAAAATTTACAGCATGCTGAATATCTATCTCGCGCGACACGGGCAGGACGAGGATAATGCCGAAGGACTCCTTAACGGACGGAGAAATAAAGCTCTGACAAAACTTGGTCTTGAGCAGGCGGGAATGCTTGCAGAAAATATAAAGAACAAAAAACTTTCTTTCGATATAGTTTACAGTTCTCCGTTGATCAGGTCTTATCAAACAGCTGAAACGATTTCTCGAATACTCGCTATGCCATTGCCAAGTGTTCTTGACGATGCGATCGAGCGGGATTTCGGCGTGATGACGGGAAAACCGGTCAAGGATATCGAAAAGATGTGCGCGCCGAATATCATTAAGGGCGATCCTATCGTTTATTTTCTTTCACCGGAAGGCGCGGAGACGTTTCCGGATCTTTTGGAACGAGGGAAGAAGGTTGTTGTATGGACAAAAGCCCATCATGCGGATGGGAATGTTCTTCTCGTGGCTCACGGTGATATTGGAAAGATGATCTATGCGGCATATTACTCTCTCGAATGGCGGCAAGCGCTCACCATGTTCCATTTCGGCAACTCCGAACTGCTTCTTCTTTCGGAGACTTCTCCGGCGGAAGCTACCCATGTTTTCAAGACGGAACAGTATAATCATTAAAGAAATATGCCAACACAAGAATTGCTGTTTAGTGAAGAAGAAAAGCCGGAAAAGCCGCTTTCGGTTTTGGATTACATCGCAGTTTTGAATGAAACATTGCGTGATATTGAAGTATCGATCGTCGGTGAGGTGAGCAAGGTGAGCTTTCCGCCGTCAGGCCATGTTTATTTCGATCTGAAAGATGAGTCGGGTGATGGAGTTCTGCATTGCGTGGTATGGAAAACAGTTTATCAAAATCTTGGCATCGCGCTCGAAATGGGGATGAGGATCGTTGTTGTGGGGGGCGCGGGCATTTATGCGCCGCGCGGCGAGTTGAGCTTCAAGGTGAAAGCGATGGAGCTCACGGGCGAGGG
>CAZWWZ010000040.1:0-7610 GCA_964637795.1 uncultured Candidatus Saccharibacteria bacterium
AAAAAGACGACGCACATGCGTCGTCTTTTTTATTACGCTTCCTTATCTTTTCTTATCACACGCCAGTGATAAAGATAAAGCGGGATACCGACAATGATCATAGCAAGAGCTCCGGCGGCGGTTCGCTGATGCGCACTTTTAGTTTGTTCATTCTGATATGCTGCAAGCTGGGCATCGGTCGGACCTGCCGGCACCGAGGATGTTACTCCTTTCATGGTGGATTCCGCTGCGGTCGGATAAGAATAAACCTGATCGGCAGCCGTGAAGACGTATGCATCGAGCCCCAGATTCACAAGCTGAACACAACCGATCACCACAAGCACGAGCCCGACAAACGAGAAAAGATAAAGATAGATCTTACGGACAAGGGACATGATTTTTATTGAATGATTATTTCATGCAAGTATTCATATTGATTCTTGTGAAAAATCCCTGAGATTCCTCGCAAAGCTCGGAATGATAGCTATTCGTGTTCGCTCCTTATTTTCCCCCGCAATGTCCGGAGTTCATGCAATGCTTTTTTCGCCTCGCCCGGCTTGAATGTTTTCGAATGCCATAAATAATCATTTTCCATGAAATCGACACCCTTACCCGGAATCGTGTGCGCGATGATCACGGTCGGCATCTCATGAATTGCCTGCGCTTCCGCAACAGCCGCCGCAATCTCCTCAAAACTATGGCCGTCGATCTCAAGCACATGCCAGCTGAACGATTCATATTTTTCACGGAGCGGCTCAAGCGGCATAACGTCTTCCGTGAATCCATCAATCTGGATATTATTGCGATCAATTATTACCGTGAGATTCGATAATCGATTTTTCCCCGCAAACATGATCGCTTCCCAGGTATTCCCTTCTTCGTGTTCGCCGTCGGAGGTCAGGCAATACGTACGCCATTTTTTGCCGTCAAGCCGCGCCGTAAGTGCGACCCCGATAGCCTGCGAAATTCCCGAACCAAGCGGACCGGATGTCGTTTCTATGCCCGGCAGGACCCCGCGATGCGGATGACCCTGCAAACGGGTCCCCAGTTGCCGCAAGGTCTTTAATTCTTCGACAGGGAAATATCCTGCATGCGCCAAAGCCGCATACTGCACGGGGCAGATATGGCCATTCGACAGTATGAGACGGTCGCGGTCCAGCCAGTCCGGATTTTTCGGATCATGCCGGAGAATATGGAAATACATTGCGGCAAAGATTTCCGCCATATCGAGCGGTCCGGCAATATGGCCGGAGCCCGCACGCGAGACCATCTCGATCACGTCTTGCCGCAGACGGTTCGCCATAAATTCCAGATCTTTCAATTTTTTATCGGTAAGTGGTTCCATGAATATTATCTGGTCGCCCTCGTGAAGACGAGGGTCCGTGCTTTTAAAATTTTTTGAAAGCGCGATTCGTCCGCCTCCGCGGACGATGACGTATTGTTAAATTTTTTTCAGCTCTTCATATGCTCCCTTCGGATCTTTACTTCCGAAAATATAGCTCGCGGAAACAATGATGTTTACACCGGCATCCTTCGCCAACTTCGCCGTCTCCGGCGTAATGCCGCCATCGATTTCAATTATAGCATTCGGCAACGCATACTTCAGCCATTTCGCTTTTTCGAGGACAAGGGGAAGGAATTTCTGCCCCGCGAGGCCCGGATTCACGCACAACACCTGAAAACGGGAGACTTCGTGAAGATACGGCGTAAGATCCTCCGGCGGTGTCTCCGGGTTTGAAGACAGCATAAGTTCGGCTCGCGCCGTTTTGCATTGCTCAGCGATCATGCGGAACGAATCTTGATCGATAACTTCGACGGGAATGACGAAACGCTTCGCGCCAGCGGCAAGCCACGGCGCGATCTGATCTTCGGGATGCTCCACCATAAGATGAACCTCGAGCGGAAATGGTGAACGTAATGCGGACCACTCCTCAGGATGATTCCAGGTCTTATGAAATGTGAATATCCCGTCCGCAACGTCGACATGTACCAGTTCGCTCTTTCCAAGAAACGCCCCTAAAACGCCGAGTCGCTCTTCGGCATCGCGTTTCGTCGAACAATTAAGGACCGGGATGACGTTCATGTTGTTTATGAAAGCATGATCGACGACATACCGGTGACCGCACCTAACATGAGAATTCCCGTCCCATCCCCGATAAGATATTTTTTCGTCATTCTTGATTTGTTTACTGCCCAGACCCGATTCGTCCGGATTCGATGTCCGCTATTTTTTGCAGCCGCCGCGCATAGCGCTCTTCTTTTGCAAACGGAGTCGAAAGAAATATCTTCATGATGTTCTCCGCAGAAACTTCATTCATAAAATCAGCCGCAAAACACAGTACGTTCGCATCATCATCATGGCGCGCCTGATAAGCATGGTCCGGCGACATCGGAAGCACGGCCCGGACCTTCGGAAACTTGTTTGCCGTGATATCCACCCCGAATCCCGAACGGCAGATCAAAATACCGCGGCTTTGATCGGATGCGCGCGAAACATTCAACGCAACAGCCGCGGCATAATCAGGATAATCATCGCCTTCCACGCGTTCCGAAGCACCGCAATCTACGACATCATAACCGTCGTTTTTCAACATGCTCTTTAGGGATTCCTTGAGGTCGAACCCGCCGTGATCGGCGCCAAGATAGATAGTCATTTGAAATGATTTTTATGTCATCCTGAGCTTTGCAAAGGATCTCCTCTTTGAACTTTTCCGGATTCCTCGATAAACTCGGAATGGCGATTAAACTAAAGTATTTGAGCCACTTTTTCCACGTGCTTTATCAACGTCGACACATACCCTGCTTCATTATCGTACCACGAGAGAACCTTTACGAGGTCACCATCGATCACCTTCGTGAGATCAAGCGGCACGATCGCGCCATACGGCTCGCCGATGATATCCGAAGAAACCAGCTGATCGGTCGTGACCTTCAATATCCCCTGCCATCGTGGCAACGCAGCCGCATCGGTCAGTATTTTATTGATCTCTTCGACACTTGTTGTTCGTTTCGCAAGAAACGTGATGTCCGAAATGGACCCCGTGATGTTCGGCACCCGGAATGAAACGCCATCGAACTTCCCCTTGAGTTCCGGAATCGCACGCGCAACCGAGATTGCCGCACCGGTCGTTTCGGGAACCGTGTTATGCGCCGCCGCCCGGCCCTTGCGATAATCATGGCCGCCGCGCACCGGACCATCAACGATGCCCTGGGTCGCCGTGTAAGCATGTACCGTCGAAAGCGTCGCTTTTACAATGCCCGGATTTTCTGACAAAACCTGCATCACCGGCGACGCCGAGTTCGTCGTACATGATCCATTCGACGTAATGGGACACGACTTGAAATTTTCCTCGTTCACACCAATGAGCACCGTCTGGCCGTCCGCGCCATCGTCATCTTTTGCCGGCGCCGTGATCACGACCCGTTTCGCGCCCGCCGCGAGATGCACCTTCGATTTCTCATAGGAGTCGAAAAGCCCCGTCGATTCGATGACGATATCAACATTCAGATCCTTCCAGGGAAGCTGTGTCGGATCTTTTATTTGAAGAAAATTTATTGCCGTATTGTCCACCACGAGCGTTCCCGCTGCGATATCCGCCCTGATCTCCTTCGCATACCGTCCGTAAACCGTATCATATTTCAAAAGATACGCGAGATTTTCGACATCGCCCAAATCATTGATCGCAACAACTTCAATGTTCGGCGATTCGAATGCCGCCTTAAAGAACAGCCTCCCAATCCTCCCGAAACCATTTATTGCAACTCGTGCTTTTGTCATAAGTTTAATGAAAACTTTTCTTTCATTATACAACATGGCAGGGAAAACAAAAATTTACGGGATACTATTCGTTTCTTTGTTTACATATATAATCATAGAACAAAAGATTTCCGCCCTTCCTTATTTCTCGAAATGACGATAAACTATTTTCGATCCGGCGGGTATGGTTCAGTGGCAGAACACGACCTTCCCAAGGTTGAGATACGGGTTCGATTCCCGTTACCCGCTCCATAAAAGAAAGCTATCCCTACCGGACGGTTTTCTTTTATGAAGCTTGATAATAGAAATCGAACGCCGGAGCAAGAATTTTCAGTAGAAAATTCTTGTGAGGCGGTGCCCAGACCAAATGCGAGCGGCGGCGAGCATTTGAGTCGCGGGAGATTCCCGTTACCCGCTCCATAAAAATACAGGCTATAACGTCTACCCTGGAATGAAACATGAAACTTTTTTTGGTTTCTCCGCGTATGGTATGTGTATGGCGGACTGCCAGATGGAGTTCATGGTCGAATGAATCTCCAATCAAAATGCCATATCTCAGAGAAAATACAATATAAAAAAACCATGAATAAACATAAATATCTTCCTTTGATAGTTGCAGCGGGATTCATTGCGAGTCTGGCGGCGGTCGTTCCTGTTTTTGCGGCAATGCAAACGGGGCAAAACTGGCAAAGCAGCCGTTCGGGCGGTGCGCGCAACGGCATGATGCCAGGCGTCGCGGGAAATGTGACCGCGATCAGCGGCACAACGCTTACCGTGACAAGAAAAACAAGACCGAACGCGACAAGTACAGCGGCCACCGTCTATACGGTCGATGCGTCAAACGCTCAAATCGTGAAGGACGGGGCGACATCGACCATCGCGAGCATCGCGACCGGCGACACGGTCATGGTGCAGGGAACCGTAACCGGAACCGATGTTGCAGCGACCGTGATCCGCGACGGAGTATCGGAAAAAAATGGCACAGCGGGAAACGAAAGTAAAACCCCGCATCGAAACGCGACTTCTACGCCGTCAGCATCGCTGATCCAGGGTAATGGTGAACCGATTGTTGCAGGCAGCATCACGACGATCAGCGGAACGACCGTTACGATCACGAACGCCAGCAATGTCACGTATACCATCGATGCGTCAAACGCAAAGATCATAAAGAATGGAACCAGCACGGGCATTTCAGACATAGCAACGGGCGATAACATCATCGTGCAAGGTACGGTGAACGGCACGTCGGTCGTCGCGTCATCCCTTATGGATCAAGGAGCCGGAAAACAAAATGGCGCACATGCGGCAACCAGCACATCGACAGTTCAGACGTCACACTTCGATATTTTCGGTGCGCTTGGCACAATCGGCAATTTCTTCAAACATCTCTTCGGATTCTAAGAGCGTTCGAGGGGTAATGGCAACAAAAAATCGGCTTATAGCCGATTTTTTGTTGCCATTACCCCTCCTTGCTTAAAATCTTTTTCTGGATCGCATCGAGCGATTCCTGAGACGTGACATGAACGACCGATTGCACCGAACCGCCGCCGTCATCGTGCCAGCGCGGCATGATATGCACATGGAGATGGTCGACCTCCTGGCCACTTGCCTTACCCTGATTAATGCCGAAGGTCAGTCCGTCAGGACGAAGCGCTTCCATGAGCAGTTTCGCCGTTTCCTTGACGGCCTTAAAAAGCGGCTCGATCTCCTCATCGGGAAGCATAACCAGCGACGCTGCATGATATTTCGGGATCACCATCACATGGCCCGGTGCGCGCGGCATGATATCAAGGAAAGCTACCGCACGATCATCTTCATAAACGATCTTTGCAGGAATCATTTTTGCCGCTATCTTACAGAAAAGACAATCGGGATTCATAGATAAATAAAAATTTTGTTCCGTCATGTCGAGCTTTTTTGAAACATCTCGAAAAATAAATTCGAGGTTCCTCGCAAAGCTCGGAATGACATTATGCTTTTAGCCTTCGTTTTATCTCATCGACAACCTTTGCGACAAGCACTGATTCTTGCGTACCGGCACCAAGGTCACGAAGGATGACGCTGTGCTCGTAGATTTCCTTTTGCCCCAGGATCAACGCAAGTCCGATGCCTTCTTTGTCGGCAACCTTGAGCTGGGCGCCAAGCGATTCCCTTGCAAGCGCTTCCGTAACGCAGATGCCTGATTTTCGGAGTTCCTCGCGGAGCGAAAAGGCATTCTTCTTGGCGAGCGCGCCGGCATGAGCCAGAAATACTTTTTTGGGCGAGCGCGCCGGCGGAACGATCCCCTTTGCCTGCATCACCGCGATGATGCGCTCGACGCCAAGTGCGCCTCCCAAGGCCGGCGTCGCATGTCCTCCGATCGTTTCCATCAGATAATCGTAACGGCCGCCGCCGCCAAGAGCTCCGATCTCCTCTTCCTTGCCATCCGCAAAAAATTCAAAGACGGTACGATTATAGTAATCGAGGCCGCGCACGAGACGAGGGTCGACCTCATAAGAAATTCCAACCTCCTCCAAGTATTCGAGCGTTGCCCTGAAGTGAGCCTTGCAGACCGAACAAAGCTTATCAAGGAAGTTCGGCGCCTTCTCCTTGAACGGCTGGCACTGCGGCTTTTTGCAGTCGAGCAATTTGAGCGGATTCGTCTTGAGACGCCGCACGCAATCCTCGCAAAGTTCCTTCTCGTCGTTCCGGTAATAGTTCTGAAGCTGGCGCTTGTAGTTCGGTCGGCACACACGGTCCCCGATCGAATTGATCTTCAATATCGGATTTTTTATTTTGAGCTCGGCGAGCAGGTTCGCGATGATCGTGATGATCTCCGCGTCATAAATGGCATCGTTCTGTCCGCCCAATATCTCATAGCCGATCTGCGTGAACTGCCGGTAGCGCCCGAGCTGGGGACGATCGTGCCGGAACACGGGACCGACATAGAATAATCGCTGCGGCTGGGCAAGGCGGCTCATGCCATGCTCGATGTAAGCACGGCAGATACCCGGCGTATATTCCGGCCGGAGCGCGAGCATGTCGCCGCCCTTCGTGCGAAGGGTGTACATTTCCTTTTCAACAACATCGCTCTCCTCGCCAGAGGTCTTATTATAGAGCGCGGCATCCTCCATGATCGGCGTCTCGATGGAACCAAAATTGTACGCACGCGCCAAGGATCGCGCCGCGGTTTCTATTTTCTCCCAATACGGCTCGTCGGCAGGAAGCATGTCATGCATCCCCTTCTGGGCTCGAAACGCTTCCGGTTTTTCTTTTGTCTTTTCTTTTTGATCCATGGAAATCGTCAATTTTTCAATTTAACAATTTTGATTTTCAAGAGGAGGGACCGTACCACCGGATGTCATTGAAAATTATCGTTCTCAGTATGTCGGCGCGGAAAAGGCCGTGATCTCATCGGGCGGCCACAGCCGCACTCTCACCAATCCCACAATGTTCTTCGCGGGCAACGGTCCCCAGGCGCGCGAATCATAACTATCGGGACGATTGTCGCCAAGCAGAAGGTAGGTGCTCGAAGAAAGCGTATAGGTCTCATTACCCGAAGTCACGGTTCCCTGCGGAAGATAAGATTCATCAAGAGTGAATCCCGCAGGATGATCTGCATTGTAGATCGTCACCGTGCCGCTTGCGATCGCCACGCGTTCGCCGGGAAGCCCGATGATCCGCTTGATGAAATAGGTGCTGTAATCTTCCGGATCATGAAGCACGACGACCTCGCCGCGTTCCGGCGGACGGATCCGATAGGTCAATTCGTCAACCAAAACATAATTGCCTCCCGCGAAGTTCGGCTTCATGCTGTCCCCGACGACGGCGAACGGCTGGATAAGAAACGTCCGAATCAATATCACCGCAGCAACAGCGATGATGGCGATCTCAA
>CAZWWZ010000041.1:0-3562 GCA_964637795.1 uncultured Candidatus Saccharibacteria bacterium
TATCTCCGGCACGCACGCCATGGTCGTCTCGACCGAAGCCACACTTCATAGCATGGGTGTCCCCCGCAGCCAGATCAAAACCGACTTCTTCCCGGGCTTCGCGTAGAATTATCGAAATCGTATCTCGATAATTTTTCTGTCATTTCGAGCCTTGCGAGAAATTGTTGTCTTCATCCGCGCAGGCGGATGCCCTGTGTTTTCAGTCTTTTATTTAAAGCACGGATGTTCCCGCTGGAGCCTGCACTCGCGAACGCGAGCGGGACCATAACGATAAAACGGGTTCCCGCCTGCGCGGGGATGACATTTGAAAAGCTGATATCGTTCGGCTTTTCAAATGTCACTTTTCCGCGTTATACATTGCCTGAATCTCAGAGACTGAAAGAGCGCGATTATAGATGCGGATATCGTCGACTTGACCCGAAAAAAACTCGCTCGTAGTTGCGTTATACGCTCTGACACCGATGGCCCAATTTCCAGAAGCACAGTTCGTCGTAACCGCACTGCCATTCGTTCCAACCAATACGCCATTAATAAATCCTTGAGCGCCTGTCGAAGAATATACAATAGCAACCTGTTGCCACGTATTGGTCGTAAGTGTTCCACCAAGACTATAGTCGCCATTACTATCCCTAGCTTTTAAACTTGGATTGCTTATAACGATGCCGTAGTTGAAGCAAAGTGCACTCAGGCCCTTTGAAAGTACAGTACCGGATAAAACCTTCGGATTTATCCATTCGACAAGCGTAACATTCGCCGAGGCTCCAGGATTCGGCAAACTACTGCCTGCTCCCGCGATATAATCCGTACTTCCATCGAAATACCCTGACCAGGTCCCTATCTTGCCTACGGAATAATAACCAGAAGCCCCTCCTCCAGAGCCACTCCACGTCCCATTATCACCCAATCCGCTCAGATCAAATGCCGTCGCTCCCGTTCCTTCATCTAGATTCCAATATCCCACCAAACCACTTACGTTAAAAAGCGGATTAACCGTCACGTCGGTTCCTTGCGCGATGACATCAGGATAATTTGGAACCTGTAAATTCTTGGCAAGCGCCTGTTTCTGTTTTTGGGATTCAGGTATTGCGGTAAAAACATAGCTCCCGCCGCTTGCAGCATAGGTATAATACAGATTAGTGGACGACTGATTTGTGGGATCAACCGGGAGAACCGAGATCGGCGAACCGGACGAAAGCTGGGCAAGATTCACCGGCATCCATCCCGTGCCATCAACATCGCGATACGATTGGGGCGAAGTGCATTGATAGTTATAGCCCGTCGGCGGCGTAGGCAAATTAAGCGACGCACACGTGGACGTCGTGTTGCCCGAGATCGTTTTGTCCGGCAGGGAAACATAGATGGTGGTCGACGAACCTAAATTCCCACCCGGCAATTCGTTAAGATAGAACGTCACGGCGCCGTTCAGCGTTTTTATATCCGAAAGCCTCGAACTGTCGCGGGATTGTCTCAGGAGCTCGGGAATATTCATCGTGAGAACGACCACGATCGAGAGGATGGCGACGATCATAATGACTACCAACAATTCGATGAGCGTAAACCCCTCAATCCGCTTGTTGTCTCCACCTCCGCCGGCAGGGACGGAAGATAGGCTCCGACGTAAATCCATGTTTATTTCTGTCATCCTCCGGCTTGGCCGGAGGACCCGTGCTTTATGCAAAAAATCGGAAGCATGGATCCCCGCCTTCGCAGGGACGACAGAAAAAGGAATTCCTCGCCCTTCAAAAATTCTCGGGGCAAGCTCCGCTCGGAATGACCGATAGGAAAATATGTTTTTGATATGGATTTTCGTCATTGCTTAGTTGCTTAGTAGGAGACCACGCCCGATGTCGCGACGGATATCATGCTCGAGGTGACCGTCAAGCTTTTCTGCGGGTTCAAGATATAAAGTCCGACCGCGGCCGACGAGGAAGCCAACCCCGTGATCTGCGAAAAGGTGATCGTAAGGGATCCTCCCCGCGGAACGGTCGAAGCGACATAACCAACCGTAACCGGCAATCGATAATATCCTGCGACCGTAGCCGTGCTGTAAGTTGACGAAAACAGCGCATAGAACGGCGCCGTGTTCGTGGGATTCCCGAAATAAACGCCCCAGGGAACGCCTTGTGCTTGCGTCATCGATCTGCTTTCCGCTTCCCGCAAGATCACGACGATCTGCGACGCCGTGTTCGTAAGATCGTTCGTCCCCCGCCTGCCGGTAAGCGAAACGAATGCGATCGCGCTCATGATCCCGATGATCGCGATCACGACGATCAACTCAATGAGCGTAAAACCGCTGTTTCGATGTGGCGACGATCGTGAAAACTCTTTTTCCATATTTAGAACGCCGATGACGACATTTGATAGATCGGCACGATGATGGAAAGCGCAATGAGCCCAACGAGCGCGCCCATGATGAGCAACATGATCGGTTCGATGAGCGCCACCGCCGTCGCGATGCTCGCATCGATGTTCGAGGTATAGAAATCGCCGAGCGTTCCGAGGACTTCTTCGATATGGCCTGCCCGCTCCGAGATCGCGATCAAACTGGTCACCGACTGCGGCAAGATGGTCTCGCGCCGAAACGCCTCTCCGATCGTAAGCCCCTTCGAAAGTCCTTCGTTCGCGATCCTGAGAAGCGCATAGCGGAATTCGCGGATCGGCACCGTGTCAGCCGCGATCGTGATCGTCTGTACGATAGGCAATCCGGCTTTCATAAGCGAGCTCATCGTTGACGCCATCCGTTGGATCGACAGATCGCGATAGATATTTTTAATGCCTGGCATGTGGGTAAGAAATGCATCAACGGCCCGTTTGCCGGTTTCCGTTTTTCGCACAAAGAAGACCGAACCAACGACCGCGGCGACAAGGAGCGTAAGAATGATGATGATGTTATTCCCCAAAAAAAGTCCGACCGCGAAAACGATCCGCGAAAAAAGCGGCGGCGTGATATTGCTTTCCGTGAACACTGCCGCCACCTTCGGCAAAGCAAAGGTAACCAGGAATATCGTGATGGCACCCGCCATGCCGAGCAATATGATCGGATAAATGAGCGCCGCGCGGATCTTGTTCTGCAGGTCCGCATCCGAAGTCAAAGACACGTTCAGGTCCTCAAACGTTTTCTGCAGGTTTCCGGATGCCTCGGCCGCTTTCACGAGACTCACAAAAGTCTGCGAGAACACCTTCGGATATTGTCCGAATGTCTTGTAGAACGGCTCGCCGCGCGTGAGGTTCTCGCGCACCTCGATGAGAAAATTCTTCATCGCCGGCTTATCAGAATCCGCAATGAGAATATTGACCGCCGATAAGAGATCGGTTCCCACGCGAAGCATCAAGGCGAGATATTTCGTAAGGAAAACCTTATCCCCCACCGTGATCCGGGAACTGAAAAATCCCCCAAGCGATCCCTGTTTCTCCCTTTTGACGGGATCCATGGAAATGGGACGGAGGTTCTTCTGGGAAATAAGCTGCAAAGCAGCCTGCAGGTTTTCCGCATCAACTTCTCCTTCTATGACCGCCCCTCCTTCATCAACCGCGCGATAATGGTAAAGCATAAATATATTGG
>CAZWWZ010000041.1:3662-7443 GCA_964637795.1 uncultured Candidatus Saccharibacteria bacterium
ACCTCGAAAATACCGCTGCGGCCGATATAGCCGGTCATACCGCACACGGAACATCCTTTCCCGCGATAGAATGTTTTCGGGATAGTGATGCTTTCTTCGTCGGAAATGCCGAGTTCGCGGCGCTGGGATTTGATGACCGACGCGATATGCTCATCGGCATCATAAGAATAAATGCACGAAGGACAGATCTTTCGCACCAAACGTTGGGCGACCACCAAACTCAAAACGGAGGCGACAAGATACGGCGGCACGTTCAAATCGAAGAAGCGCGGCACGGCGGTCGGCGCATCGTTCGTGTGGAGCGACGAAAGGATCAAGTGGCCGGTGAGGGCCGCCTGCACGGAGATATCAGCCGTTTCCGCATCGCGGATCTCGCCGACCATGATGACGTTCGGGTCCTGGCGCAGGAGCGAACGGAGACCCGAAGCAAACGTGATGCCGGCCTGAGGATTGATCTGCGTCTGGTTCACATAGCGCATATTGTATTCGATCGGGTCTTCGATCGTGGTGACATTGACCTGCGGACGGTTCAGGATGTTCATCAAAGCATACAGCGTCGTCGATTTTCCGGAACCGGTCGGACCGCAGGACAAGATCATGCCGTAGGATCTCTTGAGATTTTCCGAGACGACCTTCACGGCCTCGGGCGACATACCGATCTCCTCGAGGGATAATGGCTTCTGCGATGATTCGAGAAGACGCATTTCCACTTTTTCGCCGTAAAACGTGGGGATGACGGAAACACGGATATCGATCGTCTGATTGCCGACCTGGTAGCGGAACCGCCCATCCTGCGGCGCGTAGTGCTCGTCGATCTTCAGCCCCGCGAGCAGCTTGATGCGCGCGACGATCGCGGGATGGATCGCTTTCGTGATCGACATCACTTCATAAAGAATGCCGTCAATGCGATAACGGATGAACGTGGCATCTTCGAGTATCTCGATATGAATGTCTGACGCGCGCGATGCCATCGCATATGAAAGAATATTCTCCACCACGCCCATCACGGGGAGCTGGGACGCCACGTCCGTCATATTCTTTCCCAACTGGTTCGCGAGAGAGTTCCGTATATTGTCCTCGATGATCTTCTTGAAATCCTGCTCGACCTCGTAGCCGTAGACCGAAAAACCCTGGTTCAGATCATCCTGGGTCGCAAGGAACGGCTTCACGCGGGCCTTCAAGCGCGTCGTGAGAAACTCGATGGTTTCAAGATCCGAAGGATTCGCCATGGCCACGTCGAACGTGCCATCTTCTTCGCGGCGAAAGATCACCGCCTGGCGATCGCGGGCAACTCCCTCGGGGAGCAGTTTCAAAACGTCCTTATCAATGGAACTCGCCGCAAGCGTGATCCTCGGAACGCCAAGCGCTTTAGCCACCGCATCGTCGAGGTACCCTTTTTCGGCAATATGGTTCGAGACCAGGACATCGACGATATCCTGCCCTTTTCTCTGGGCCTCTTCCAAAAGACGATCAAAAACATCTGCCGTCACGAGCCCCTCGGAGATAAGCACTGCCTTCAACTGATCGGAAGAAATAGGAAGTTTCACGTTCTCATTATAGCAGAAATAACCGCCATAAAAAAACGCCCTCGGAGCATCGGATGCTTGAGGACGTTTTTCAGATCCAGGATTATTCTGTTTTTTTCGCGCGCACTTTCTTCACCTTCTTCGGAGTGGCAAATGCCTTTTCGCGGCGCGCCTTGAACTTCTCGACCCGTCCTGCGACATCGAGCAATTTCTCTTCGCCGGTATAGAACGGATGGCACTTCGCGCAGATCTCAACGCGGATCTCGGGCTTGGTCGCCCCTACGGTAAACGAATTGCCGCAAGCACAGATCACTTTTGCTTCGGGGAAATAGGTCGGATGGATATCTTTTTTCATAAGGCTTATTATAATGCCATTTTCCATTTTAAGCAAGTTCTTGCATTCGCCTCAAAATTCGCCCCGGCAGTAAGACGAATCTTGGGAACAACGGATCCAATAAAACTCCTTTATGCTTTGCATTTTTAACGCGTCAAGCTACAATAGATTTGTTTTCGGGCCGGTAGTTCAGTGGTAGAACGCCTCATTTGCAATGAGGAGGTCAGGGGTCCGACTCCCCTCCGGTCCACAGAAAGAAGATTTCTCTTTGCCTTCGCGAAGACGAAGTCGGCAAAGAGAAATCTTCTTTCTGTGGAAGCTCCGTCCTTTTATCCTAATATCGTTATATGTTGGTGGGGTGGCCGAGTGGTTTAAGGCGGCAGTCTTGAAAACTGCTGTACTGGAAACGGTACCGTGAGTTCGAATCTCACCCCCACCGCAGGGTTGTGCGCATCGTGAAAATGTCGTGAAATTTATCGGGACCTTTCAATAAGACGGTCTTTTACTTTCTGAACCACTTCATTGATGGGGTGCTCTGCCTTCACGAAATAATCTTCGGCGCCCATCCGCAATGCTTTTTTTATATTTTCGTCTCCGTCCAGGTTGGAGAGAATGAAGACAGGAATATCTTTCAGTTCCGGATCTTGCTTCAGCATGCCGAGCAGGTCAAAACCGTTGCGCTTCGGCAGGATCAGGTCCAGAAGGATGATGTCCGGATTTTTGCTTTTAGCCAGATCCCATCCGGCATAGCCATCCTTAGCGGTAAATGTTTCGTAATAAGAATCGCTTATTTTCTTCAAAAGAACTTCCCTTAATGCCTCTTCGTCCTCCACGATTAATACTTTCATATCGTCATATTACCTTAATTTCTTTGCTTTGGGTAAATGAGGCATTAAAATCGTTGACCGTAGTTTAGGTACGTCCGCAACTAGATTTTATCAATCGCCATCCAGAAAGCTTGTCCAATTTTTTAAAGCTATTTAAATGGCCATATGGGCCATTTGCGTGATTTCGATTTTGGTCTATGTTATACTGTAAGTAATGGGAAAGACGAAAAAGTTTCCCATAAAATAATAAAAAATAAAACTCATGAAGGTATTGATCGTGGAAGATGAGGAAGCGCTCCGGAAAGTCCTTCAGGAAAAATTACAAAGGGCCGGTTTTGAGGTTTTTGTCGCCGAAGACGGCGACGAAGGATGGAATATGGCAAAGAGCAAAAATCCAGACATCATCCTTCTGGACCTGATCCTGCCGAAGCGCAACGGTTTTGACCTGCTCGGCATGCTGAAGCAAGATCCGGAACTGAAAAGCATCCCTGTTTTTGTTCTTTCCAATTTGGCTGAAGACGAGAATCTGAAGAAAGCGCTACAGATGGGCGCCGAAGATTATTTCGTAAAATCACAGCACCCCATCAATGAAGTGATCGAGAAGGTGAAGGATCGCCTTATGGAAAAATCACGCTAGGCTCACAGGATCGGAGGATTATTGGATGTCCAGATCAGCTTGGAAGTGCCGGATTTTTCTTTCATGCCGGAAACAGGGAACGACACATAAAACGTAGTTCCCTTATTTTCTTCGGAATCAAACCAGATCTTTCCACCCAGCCCGTCCACAATTATTTTCTTGATCATATAAAGTCCGAGGCCGGTACCATCGGGACTCGCCGTGACCGCATTGTCTGCCCTGAACAATTTTATGAAAATTTTGTCCTGGTCTTTCGGAGGAATGCCGATACCGTAATCCTTCACGCTCAACACGAGAAAATCATTCTCTTTTTTGATGGCGATATCGATCTTCACATTATTTGACGGGCTGTACTTGAAGGCGTTCGACAGGAGATTGTCGATGATGATCGCCATAATTTCCGGATCGGCATTGAAACTGCCCATATTCGGATCGTAATCTTTCTTCACTTCCGCGC
>CAZWWZ010000042.1:0-7258 GCA_964637795.1 uncultured Candidatus Saccharibacteria bacterium
TGGGAAATATTACAAACGATGTGGCGACCTTTTATTTTAGTATAGCATTATCGCTTGATCGTTCGTTTGGGTGAACGAGCGGTTCCTTGGGGGTATCTTTAAAATATTTTCCAATGGTACCACGGGTTCTTGACACGGTCGGCGCAAGGGCTAAAATGCTATTAGCACTCTTGGTCCACGAGTGCTAAAAAGTCCGTTCTCGTTTCGGTATGTCTTGTATGGCATTCAAAACGAGAATGGATACTAAAAAATAAAAAAATGAACATAAAACCATTATCCAATCATGTGCTGATCGCGCCGGTTGAGGATGAGGCGAAGCAGACAAAATCGGGCATCGTTCTGCCGGACACGGCGGACAAAAAGAAGCAGAGCAGAGGAACGATCATTGCGATCGGTCCGGGTAAGATGAACGAGACGGGCGGTCGCGTACCGATGTCGGTTGCGGTTGATCAGACAGTGCTTTTCAAGGAACCGTGGGGCGACGAAAGCAAGATCGAGGACGGCGACAAAAAATATTTTCTGGTCGAGGAGGATGATATTCTTGCGGTGATCGAATAATCATTGTCATGTCGAGCCGTGCGAGACATCTCGGAGATTCCTCGCAATGCTCGGAATGACAAACTATTATTACTACTACTATGGCAAAACAAATAAAATTCAACGAGGATGCACGGGCGTCCATCAAGAAAGGAATTGATAAATTGGCGCAGGCGGTCACGATGACGCTTGGGCCTCGCGGTCGCGCGGTCGTGATCGAAAAAGGCTACGGCGCGCCGCAGGTGACGTTCGATGGCGTGACGGTTGCGAAAGAGATCGAGCTTGAAGACAAGTGGGAAAACGTCGGCGCGGAATTCATCAAGCAGGCTGCCGACAAAACGAACGATGGCGTAGGCGATGGCACGACGACGGCGACGGTCCTTGCGCATGCGATGATCGACGAGGGCGAAGCGGTCATTCGCGAAAAAGGATTCAACGTGATCCAGCTGGCGGAAGAACTTCGCAAGTCGAGCGCGGGCGTGGTGAAGGCACTTGAAGAACAGCGCGAGCTTATCAATGACAACAAGAAGATCAAGGAGGTCGCGACGCTTTCCGCGAAAGATGCCGAGATTGGCGGACTGATCGCCGAGGTCATGGAAAAGATCGGCAAGGAAGGCGTGGTATCGGTCGAGGATTCGAACACGATCGGCAATTCGTACGATATGGTGGAAGGCATGCGATTCGATCGTGGCTATGTTTCGCAATATATGGTGACGAACCAGGAAAAGATGGAGGCGTCGCTCGACGAGCCGTATGTGCTCGTAACCGACAAGAAGATATCGTCGATCCAGGAGATATTACCTCTGCTCGAAAAGATCGTGGCGAGCGGCAAGAAGGAGCTTTTGATCGTGGCGGATGATCTTGACGGCGAAGCGCTTGCGACTTTGGTTCTGAACAAGTTGCGCGGCATCTTCAACGTGCTTGCGGTCAAAGCGCCGGGTTTTGGCGATCGCAAGAAGGAAATGTTGCAGGATATCGCGGTCGTGACTGGTGCGACGTTGATCTCTGAGGATGTCGGCAAGAAATTGGAAAATGCGGAGCTTGAGGATCTTGGCCGGGCGCATCGCGTGGTGTCAGATAAGGATAAAACGACGATCGTCGATGGCAAGGGTGACAAAAAAGGCATTGAGAGCCGCGTCGCTCAGCTCAAGGCGCAGATTAAGAAAACGGATTCCGATTTCGATAAGGAGAAATTGCAGGAGCGTTTGGGTAAGCTTGCGGGCGGGGTTGCCGTCATCAAAGTTGGTGCGCCGACCGAGGCCGCACAGAAGGAGCTCAAACAGCGCGTTGATGATGCGGTGAACGCGACACGCGCCGCGATGGAAGAAGGTATCGTGCCGGGCGGCGGCATCGCGCTCTTCAATGTGAGCACGAAGATCGAAGAGAAATATCCGGAGGTGGCGCGGATCCTTACGCGTGCCCTTGAGGCGCCGATCCGGGCGATTGTGGCGAATAGCGGCGAGTCGGCCGATCGTGTCGTCGACGAACTTCGCAAGCGGAAGAACGAACCGTGGGCCGGTTTCAATGCGGTGACGAACAAGATGGGTGATCTGAAGGAAGCGGGCATCATTGATCCGTTGAAAGTTACGAAGACCGCTTTCGTAAACGCCATCTCGGTTGCCGCAAACTATCTCACGATCGGTGCGGCAGTGACGAACATTCCGGAAAAGAAGAGCATGCCGATGGGCGGTATGCCGGGCGGCATGGGCGGAGAGGACTACTAGTAGAGATTAAAAATAAATTAACTCGTATAGATAGCCCCGCTATTGCGGGGCTATCTATATTTCATAGATCCTGGCGCACATAAGATTCTTCGTTTCGTTCAGAATGACAGAAAGAAAAAATCCCGACCCGTTGACGTTTTATGGAAGGCAGACTATACTGTAACCACTATGGCAGGCGTACCAGTAAAACATCATACCCATGGCAAAGTGGGCCGAAGACGGTCTCATTTGGCGATGAAAAAAGAGCGGCTGATGGTTTGCAAGAACTGTGGCGCGCCGAGAATGGCACATCGCCTTTGTGCGCAGTGCGGAAAGAAATAAGCGCCGAGGCGGGTGCTTGTTTTTTTAGGGCCGAGAACGTTGGATAGTTGTTCTTTTCAATCATGGCAACAAGGCATCTTATAAGGACCGTTATTCTGCAAACACTCTACGAGTGGGATTTTTATAAGCAAGAGAAAGACGTCACCGCCATTCTCGAACGGAATCTTGAAGAATTTGCGCCGGGCATCGATGAACCGGATTTTGCGTGGCGTATTTTGAAGGGAGTCATCGAACATCTTACTGAGATCGACGAAATCCTCACAAAGGCGGCCCCCGACTGGCCGGTTGATAAGATCGCCGTCATGGATCGTAATATTCTGCGGATCGGTCTTTATGAGCTTTTATTTGCGGACCATAATGAAGTGCCGCCGCGCGTCGCGATCAATGAGGCGATCGAGCTGGCTAAAAATTATGGCGGGCCGAACACGTCACGGTTCGTGAACGGAGTTCTGGGGACGATCTATCGCGAGATGGAAGATCCTGAGGGGCATAATACCAAAAAGAAAATCGAGCAGCAGACGCCGCCTGATGGCGAGCATGCGAAAAAATCATGAACCCTGAAGAATACGGGAAGAAGATAGGTGTCATTTTCAAGAACAAGGACCTGATCATTGAGGCTCTGACCCATCGTTCCTACCTGAATGAATATCCGCATTGGCATTTGCCGCATAATGAGCGGCTTGAATATCTGGGCGATGCCGTTCTTGAGCTTATCGTGACAGATGCCCTCTTCCGGAAATTTCCAAAACAGCCGGAGGGCCAGCTCACGGTTCTCCGTGCGGCGCTCGTGAACTATCAGATCCTTGCGCGGGTCGCCGAGAACATCGATCTTCAGGACTTCATCCTCATGTCGCGCGGAGAACGGAAGGATACCGGCCGGGCGCGCGAGGTTATTTTGGCGAACGCGATCGAAGCGGTGATCGGCGCCATCTATCTCGATCAGGGGTTTGAAACGACGCGCGCGTTCGTTGAGAAATTCGTGCTGGTTCATCTTGATGAGGTTTTGAAAACAAAGAGCTATAAGGATGCGAAAAGCGAGCTGCAGGAAATCATTCAGGAAAAATTGAAAGTGACGCCGACCTATGCCGTGCGGGACGAATCGGGTCCGGCCCATGAGCGCCGCTTTACGATGGGCGTCTATTTCGCCGATAAGCTGATCGCGGAAGGGGAGGGGCTTTCAAAGCAGGATGCCGAGATCGAGGCCGCGAAAAGCGCGCTTCAGAAATATGGAAAGTAATTTCTCAAGAGGGATTCCTGTTTTTGGAGAATGACAGAAAAATGTCTCATTTTTTAAAAAAACTTGAACTGAACGGTTTTAAATCCTTTGCCAATAAGACGGTTTTGGAATTTCCGGCGGGCATTGTGGCGATCGTCGGACCGAATGGCAGCGGAAAATCGAATGTCGTCGATTCCATCCGTTGGCTTTTGGGCGAGCGGGACGCCAAGAATCTGCGCGGCAGCAAGGTTGAGGACCTTATTTTTGCGGGAACGCAGAAGCGCGCGCGGGTCGGTATGGCGAGCGCCAGTCTGCATTTTGAGAACAAGAACAAATTCTTCCCGGTCGATTTCGAAGAAGTGGTCGTCACGCGCCAGATTTCGCGCGGTGGCGAAAGCAAATATTTTTTGAACAAATCGGAGATTCTTCTGCGCGATCTTATTGATTTCTTCGCGAAGGCACGGCTTGGATCCAAGGGGCTCATCATCATCGGACAGGGCGACAGCGATCTTTTTATCCGTTCGACCCCGATGGAGCGCCGTGAAATGATCGAGGAGATGCTGGGACTCCGTGAATATCAGCTGAAGAAAACCGATGCCGAGCGGCGATTGAGGAACAGCCGCATCAATCTTGATAAAACCAAGGCGCTTATCGAGGAGATTTTGCCCCATCTGCGATCGCTGAAGCGTCAGACGGGGCGTTGGGAGCGCCGCGGCGAGCTTGCGGAAGAGTTGCGAAATCTGGAAAATGATTTTTTTGGTTCGCAGTTGAAGGATATCGCCACAAGCGAAGGCCTTATCGGAGAGAAGATCGCGGAGAACAAAAAGCAGCGCGAGGCGCTCGATGCAGCCCTGCGTACGGCGGAAAAGCGCCAGGCGGATATCGAAGCGAGCCAGCCGGAGGAAAAAAAGGAACTGGGCAAGATCAAGGAAGATATCCGTGCGCTCATGGATCGACGGAACGTGATGCAGAAGGATCTTGGACGGCTTGAGGCACAGATGGAAATGGCAGCAACGCCGAAAGCGCGCGGAGGGTATTCTGCGGAAAAACTCCTGGAACTTGTGAGAAAAATGAGGATCGAGCTTGAACGTGCTCTTGAGGAGGATGTTCGCGAGTTGCATGCGACCGTAGAGAAGATCCTCGAAGAGATCGATCTTACCTTGGATGAAAAAGAGGAATCTTCTGCGGAGATCCCCGATGGCCTGAGAAACGAGTTCGAGAAGGTCACCAAAGATTTCCGTGCGCTTGACGCGGAGATCGCCGAGCTCCGCGAAAAAGAGCAGCTTTTCGAAAAGGGGCAGGAAGGTTTCTATCAGATGTTCAAGGCGGCGGTCGGCGAGGTGCAGACCGCCAAGAACAGGATCGGGGAATGGGAAAATCGGAACCGCAGTTTTGTCCTTGAGCGCGAGCGTCTCGACCTGCGGCGCGAGGAAATGTCGCGTCAGATCGAGCAATCGGGCCGTCGGCCGGAAGAATTCGCACCGACGGATGCGGCAAGTGTTTCGCAACGCGGCGATCTCTCCGAGATGGAACGGCGCATGTTCCGCCTGCGCGGCGATCTTGCATCGATTGGCGAAGTCGATGAGGCGCTTATGAAGGAAGCAAAAGACACCGAATCGCGCTACGGATTCCTCGCCAAAGAATCCGAAGATCTTGAGGCGGCTGTCCGCGATCTCACGAAGCTTATGCAAGAGCTTTCGGAAAAGATCAAGACGGAGTTCGAGGGTTCTCTTGAGAAGATCAATAAGGAGTTCGAAAAGTTCTTTACGGTGATGTTCGGCGGTGGGTCGGCGAAATTAAAGATACTTAAACCGAAAAGTGACAAGCCGAGAATCGATGAGGGGGAAGATGTTCCGGCCGAGACCGAAGAAGCGGCAGGGGAAGATATCGCCCCAGAAGACAATAACGGCATCGAGATCGACGTGAAGCTCCCTCGAAAAAAAATAACGTCGCTCGACGTTCTTTCGGGCGGCGAGCGGAGTCTGGTCGGCATTGCTGCGGTCTTCGCGATGATATCAGTAAGTCCGCCGCCGTTCCTCGTGCTCGACGAGGTCGATGCGCCGCTCGACGAGCGCAACGCCCGCCGGTTCTCCGAGATGCTCCGTGAATTCTCGAAGCACACGCAGTTCATCGTGGTTACCCATAACCGCGCGACGATGGAGTCCGCTGACGTGCTCTACGGCGTGACGCTCGATGAAGATGGAACTTCAAAGATCGTTTCGATGAAATTCGAAGAATGATCCATTTCTTCTCATGTTCTTAAAAACATGAGAAATAACATCCCCATGGCCAATCTTGATCTTTCGGACGGTAAAATGAAAAACGTTAGGGCTGTTATTTGGAGAGACGAAGGGGATAAAAGATTTTTTTTGATCACGCAGGAACGCGGAGGAGGTTTTACGATTCCCGGCGGATGTAAGGATCTGGAAGATAAAGATCTAGAAGGTGCCCTTGAACGGGAGCTGTGCGAGGAACTCGGATTGTCATCGAAGGATTATGTGATGAGCCGTATCGATTGGGAAAAGGAATATGAAAATCTGTATCGTAATCCAAAATCGGAACGGTATCAAAAAAACACCATAATTTATCCTTTCCTTGTTCATGTAAAAGGAAGCGTGTCGCTTACCTTGCCGCCGGATGAGATCAGGGGTGCGATCTGGCTCGAAGAGCAAGAGGCTCGGCGCATGCTCGATGATATTCCCCATATGAAAGAGATATTCGAGATCGGATTGAAGGCGTTGGAAAATTAAGAGATTGTTTCTTTGTGAGACTTCCTGCTTGTTTTTCCTGCTGGTTTTGATATTCTTTGTACTGTTATCACAGGGTCTGGTGCGGCAGCATAGAGCCGTGCCTGCCCTCGCTCGTTAGATGTTTCGGGCCTCGCATTGGCCTCGCCAATGCCTGCCCTCATTCGTCGAAGATAAACAAATGAAATTTGTTTATCTTCTCCTCATTTCGGGCCTGTAGTAAAACGGTATTACGCGGCATTCGCATTGCCGAGGTCGGGGTTCAATTCCCCGCAGGTCCACTCGATTCGCTTCGCAAAACAATGCGAAGCTCGCTCGCGGTAAACCACGACCAGCTTTTTGGTTAAAAAGATCACCCAGCGAATCGGATGTCCCGAGGGACTCGAGGGGCAAATTTTATGCTGCGTAGATACAGAGATCGTGCGTGATACAATGGAAAATATAAAAGCAATATTCTGAAAGAGAATATTGTCTCTTGCCGTATCTCCCAAAAAACAGGAGAATGTAATAATGATGAAGCGAAAATGGATCCTTTTAGCAATCGTGGCGGCGCTGCTCGTTGTGGGCAGTGTTTTTTGTCTGAATTATTACCGTCGGATGGCGATTGGAAGTTTTGATGACTGTGTCGGTGCCGGTTTTCCCGCCTCGAAAACCTATCCGCTCCAGTGCGAGGCTTACGGCAAGGTTTTTGTGAAGCAGGGGAGCGATCCGGT
>CAZWWZ010000043.1:0-7197 GCA_964637795.1 uncultured Candidatus Saccharibacteria bacterium
CAGCTCGCGATAGATCTTCAGCCGATCCTCAAGGTCTTTGATGTCGGCCTCCTCCTCATCCGAAAGCGCGAGTCCCGGCAGAAGATACTTCGATTTCAAAAAAATAAGTTTGCTCGCAACCGTGATGAAATCGGCGATGAGCCGCAGATCCTCACGGAAGGCCGACGCGATGCCCTCATCGCTCACATTCGCCTCAGGCGGCACTGCCTTCAAATTTTCGATGTAGCGCAGAAAATCTTCCGTGACATGCGCCATGCTCACCTCGCTCACGTCCATCTTTTGCGCCTCGATCAGCTCGAGTAATTTCTCGAGTGGGCCGCTGAACTTTTCCGTTTGCAGTTCGTATGCCATTGTATTCTCTTATCAAAACATTTCATTCCTTATTTTTCAATGCGGTGCACAATAAAATTTGACAGAATAAAAAATAAGAGTTATGATTCTTAATGAAGAAAGGGGGTGGCTCAATGTTTGAATCCATTGGTCCGGCACCAAAACCGTTTCCATTGGCCGTAAAGGTGGCTATCTGGATCGGAGTCGCCATAACTGGCGTTGCAGGCCTGCTTTTTCTCCTCCGCCCGCTCTTCTAGATCGGTCGGAACAACATAAACCCAGGGCGCGGCATTCGTCGCTCCCTGGGAATTCTTTTATGATCGCGAATCTGACTCCGATAAAAATGCTTTTTATGTGGCCTATTTCCACAATCGGCTCTATAATAATCCGTATATGGCACAAGCGCTTTACCGCAAATACCGCCCCAAGAAGCTGGAAGATGTTCTCGGCCAGGAGACTAATATCCAGATACTTAAAAATGCGGCGAAAGCCGGACGCATCGGACAAGCCTATATTTTTTATGGTCCGCGCGGCACGGGAAAGACCAGTACGGCACGGCTTCTCGCAAAACTGGTGAACTGCGAAAAACGCCGAACCGATCCCGAATTCGCGGAACTCGGTGAACCGTGCAACGTTTGCGCGGCCTGCCGCGAGATCGATGCACAAAACTCTTTCGATGTGATCGAGATCGATGCGGCCTCGAACCGCGGCATCGATGAGATCCGCAACCTGAAAGAGAACATCCGCACCGCGCCGGCATCGGGAGGATCGAAAGTATACATCATCGACGAAGCGCACATGCTGACCGGCGCCGCATGGAATGCGCTTCTTAAAACTCTCGAGGAACCGCCGAAGCATGCGGTCATCGTGCTCGCGACGACCGAATATGAAAAACTTCCGCCAACCATCACATCGCGGGCCCAACGTTTCATATTCAAAAAACTCACGAAAGAAGCGATCGTGAAAAAGCTCGCGACGGAAGCGAAAGCGGAGAAGATAAAGATCGAGGGACCGGCGCTTGAGCTCATTGCCGCGATCGCGGAAGGCAGTGTCCGCGACGCAGAATCGCTTCTCGATCAGATCGCCTCGCTCGGCGGAACGATCGCGCTTGCGGACGTCGAACGCATCACGGGCCGCACCGGCCTCGCGAAGATCGCCGAGTTCGCCGCTATCATCCTGAAAAAAGATCTTCCGGCATCCCTTGCCTATCTTTCAGTTCTGAACGAGGAAGGCGGCAACCCCGTCCAATTCACAAAAGACCTCATCCACTATCTCCGCAAGGTTCTTTCCCTAAAACTGAATCCCGAACTCAAAAAGATCTTCGAGCGCGAACTGACCAGGGACGAGGCGGAGATCATGCAAGAACTCGGGAAGACCGCCGATGTCGCATTCTTGGTTACATTTGAAAAAGCGCTCATCCGCGCCTACTCCGAAATGCGCTATTCCCCTTTTGCCGAGACGCCACTCGAAATCGCGCTTGTCGAAATTCTGAAATCATAAACATATCGTAACGCCATGTCTCAAAAACCGAAAAATGAGAGACATCTTATTGATTGGGTCGTCGCCTCGCTCGGCGTTATTCTGGCCGTCCTGCTTTTCTTCTTTGTGCGGCAATATCGAACACTGCAACGCGAGGAGCTCATCGCGACACACCGGGCGATGACGAGCGCCCTAAGGAACCATCCCCTTCTTGTCGCCAATGATGCAGATACCATACGTTCCTGGATGACCTTTGATTATCTCAATGGATTTTTCAAGATGCCGCCAGACTATCTCAAGAACCAGCTTTCCATATCGGATCCGGCATACCCAAAAATGACCATCAATAAGCTTGCAAAAGATACCCATCAGAATCCATCTTCGACCCTCGTCGAAGTCCAGAACACCGTACGACAATTTTTTGCGCCTCCATCAGTTCCCGCCTCAAGCACTTCCTCTCTTTAAATAATGGATGTTCTTTCCTCACTTCTTTCGTGGCTCCTCCTCTATAAATACACCGCTCTCTTCGCCATCGTTTACAGTGGAGCCCTTCTCATCCCATGGCCCGTGAATGCCATGCTTCTCGCCGTGGGAGCGTTCTCGAGCCAGAACTATTTCAATTTCTGGTTGTCGCTCGCGATCGCCATCGTTGCAAACACACTAGGCGACCTCTCGGGCTATGCCATCACGCGTCGTTGGGGCGCAACCGTAACGCACGCGCTTCGTCTCAATAAATTCACCTTTTTTAAACAGCTCGCTGAAGAATTTCGAACCGATGCCGCCGTGACCGTTTTCACGACACGGTTCGCGAGCTCCCTTAGTACCATATCCAATTTCCTCGCAGGACTCGTTAAAGTGCCGTTCACAACATTCCTCCTTTATGATCTTGTCGGAAATATCATCGAACCCGGAGTAGGGCTCACGCTTGGCTACCTCGTCGGCGACTACTGGAACAATTTCTCCGGAACGTTCGAAATTGCGAGCGGCATTATCGCCATTGCCGTGATCATCTTCGTTCTCGCCCGCATCTCGCATAACATCGCAAAAAAATACAAAAATCCGGCATAGGTTCTACGCCGATCTCCCTCTTAATCTTTTTTCGACCTTCCCGACGCGGACCCTAAGCGTTGCCGCATCTGCGCGGGAATAGACTTCAGCAGGAAGGGAAGTGACACTAAAAAATCGAACGATATCGATTTTTCTAGTGTCACTTGTTCAGTTCGTAAAAATTTTCAAAAAGCTTTGCGACGAGCACCGGACCGGTGCCGCCCGGGGTTGGCGTATAAAATCCCAATCGTTCGCCACGCGCCGTAAGTTCCCTCGTATCAAGATCTCCTGAATATTTTCCTTCAAGTGTTCCATAACCAAAATCAATAACACTCGCGCTATCTTTCAGCATGTCCGGCGAGATAAGACCCGCTCTCCCCGTGCCAGTAATAACGGTATCCGCATGTTTCAATGCAGCAAGGTCACTCGTACTTCGGAGAAGCATCGTTTCCTTCGCGCGCCTCATGATCCAATTCGCGACCGGCCGGCCGACCAAGATGCCAAGACCGACGATAGCGACGGAACAATTTTCAAGTTTACTGTTTGAGATCGAAATTATTTCGTTGACCGTTCCGACGGCCGGCGGCAGAACTTCGCTCCGACCGACATAGAATGCGCCGAGTGCCCGTTCGCTCAAAACATCCACATCCTTCTCTTTTGGAATCGCGTTCAAAACATAATATTGGTTCAAGTGTTCCGGCAATGGCAGCTGCACGATAACGCCGCCGCAGGTTTTATGCGTAGCGATCTTTCCGACCTCGCTCCGAAGCTCATCGTTCGTTATATCCTTCGGAAAACGATACACGCGAAAATCCACGCCAAGCTCTTTCGCGGTCTTTTCTTTTTGTTTCAGAAAGCTGATTGAGCTTTTATCATCACCCACCAAAACCGCACCGAGAAATTTCTTCGGCAACGGACGTGACTTCAAACGATTGATAATGCCTGATGCAATCGCCTTTCCATCGATGATCTGCATGCTCCTATTGTATCACCGCTGCGACATATTATGAATTCGTAATTCTCATACACGGTACGGAACGATGTTCGAACGATCTTGAAAAATCACACCGCTTATTTGACAAAAAAGACAACGAGTTCATAGTATAAAGAGCTGTCATAAACCGGCTCCCACATACTGTCATCGCGAAACCTTGATCACGGTTCAAAAATATTCGGCATGCAAGTTTGTCCGAATTCTAGAACCCCAAACCAACCCGCATTCGGAGAGTGAACCATGGAAATCATCTATCGTTTCTTTCCATGTGATGGCCTCTGCGGAAATTATGTCGAGATCCCAGACACCATCGCCCGCAACGTGATGAAACCCAACGGCACAATACTTCCCCACAAGGAAATTCTTTGCCAGTTTTGCCAAGAGTGGTGGGCCTGGAACATTGACTATGAAATCGAACCCCAATATCTTTTACCGCCGCCTCGCTGATCGGCGCAATGATCCCCCGCAAACAAAGAAGTCCACGCTTACTGTTAGCGGGACTTTTTTGTGGGCAGTTAGAATTCGAATGATGGGAAAACAGAAATAGGTTCTAAATCAAAGCGAAACGAGAAGCTTCCCCATTTTTTTGAGCGGGCCATGACGGACAAACGTGTCGGTGTCGATAAAATCACCGAGGATGTATTCGGGCCCCCGGCCGCCCTTTTTGGGAAGAGGCGGCGCTACGAATTCCGCGCCCTCGCGACGATATTTCCTCAAGAGCCGCTCTGAGGGCCTCTTGTTATTGAAGATCACGAAATCCAAAACATTCTTTCCGAGATATTTTTCCATGACCCCAAGAAAATCCTCTGCGGAAAAACCGTCGGTCTCCCCCGCTTTGGTCATCAGATTACAGATGAAAACCTTCTTTGCTTTCGATCTTTTTATCTCCTCCCTGACTCCCGGCACAAGGAAGTTCGGAATGATGCTGGTGTAAAGATCGCCCGGTCCCATAATGATGGAATCGGCGTTTTTCAAAATACGCTTCAGGCTCGGGTTCATCCGTGCTTCGGGTTCCAACCAAACCTCCTCGATAGGGGAACGGTGCGGCACGCGTGGAATATCGATGTTCGTCTCCCCGCGAATGATGGAACCGTTCGCGAGCCGTGCACAGAGCCGCACATCATCGAGCGTGACCGGCGCAACTTCGCCATTCACGTTCAGAATATGCGACGCCTCCTCGACCGCGGACGCAAAATTTCCAGTTACCTTTTCAAGCGCCGTAAGAAAAAGATTTCCGAAACTGTGCCCCTGCAGGCCGCCGCCATTGAAGCGATAATTGAAAAGTTCGCGCATCGTATCGCTCGACTCAGAGAGCGCGACGAGCGCACGGCGGACGTCGCCTGGCGGCAGAACGCCATACTGGTCGCGTAACCGTCCCGTCGAACCGCCATCGTCCGCCATGGAAACGATGGCGGTAAGATGCACGGGATATTTTTTGAGCGCCGTAAGCACGGTGAATGTTCCCGTCCCTCCGCCGATGGTTACGATATTCTTCATAACAACGATAATTGAATTGTAGCTCTTCTCCCGATCTTTCGGCAGGACTGGAAAAATGTCCCCAAAAATGTCATAGTAAAAAAACAAAGTTCGCCATGAAGCTGACAACCGGGATAAAAACTTTTTCCCTCTTTCTTGGAGATATTGCAGCGCTCTATGCGTCGCTTCTTGCCACGCTCGCCCTGCGCTACGGGTCGGGATTTTATGAAAAGTTCATCGATGTCCACGCCGTCCCCTTCACGATCGTCTTCATTCTTTGGATCGTGATCTTCTACGTCTCGGGCCTCTACGATCTCCGCCAGCTCCGCAACAACATCGATTTCCTGAAAACGCTTGCGCTCGTCATTTTCGTCAGCGCGACCGTCGCAGTCATGCTTTTCTACTTCATCCCCTCGTTCGGCATCGCGCCAAAAACAAATCTGTTCATCTTCCTCGTCATATTCATCGTCATAGAGATCGCGTGGCGCCGCCTGGCGAACACGCTCCTCGCGTCGAGGGAAGCGCCGAACAAGGTCGTCCTCGTCGGAAACGGTCCGGTCGTGGAAGAGATCGTGAAAACGATCGCCGAGAATCCGCAGTTCGGTTATGCCATCGTAAAGCGGATCCACGAGCAGAATGATCCGAAGGCGCTCGAAGGCGCGATCGAAGAATCCCATGCCAACGTGATCGCCGTACCGCGCCACCTGAAAAAAGAAACCGCCTTCGCGCTGATGCTGTATAAGCTCCTCGGAAAAGGAACTCTCGTGATCGACGTCTCGGATCTCTACGAACGCATCCTGCGCAAGGTACCGCTGACCGACATTGAAGAAACGTGGTTCCTGGAAAACATCGAAGGCGCGGGAAGATATTACGATTCCCTGAAACGCGCCGGGGAATTCCTCTTGGCGCTTATTGCCGCAACGATCCTGCTCCCCATCGAACTTCTCGTAGCACTGCTCGTAAAGCTCTCATCGCCCGGACCCGTGATCTATCGCCAGACCCGCATCGGAAAAAACGGAAAGACGTTCATGCTCTATAAATTCCGCACGATGCGGGTAGCGGAAAAGAACGGCTGGCTCGACACCGACAAGACACGCATCACCGGCATCGGAAAAATACTGCGCAGCACGCATCTCGACGAGCTTCCCCAGTTCATCAATCTTCTGCGCGGCGATGTCTCTTTTGTCGGACCACGGCCGGATTTCATCGAGTTCTACGAGAAGCTCAAAGATGTCATTCCGTACTATTCCATACGCACCATCGTGAAGCCCGGCATCACCGGATGGGCGCAGGTCACCTTCCCCGTGACGGAATCCGCCGAACAGACCAAAGAGCGGCTCTGCTACGATATTTACTATCTCAAAAATCGCTCATTGATCTTCGATATTCTCATCATTCTGAAAACATTGAGAACCGTCGTGACCGCCGCAGGGAGATAAGGCTCCGCGACAGAGCCGACGATGTATCAGGCCCCCGGCGTGATATACTGAGAATATGGAAATTCTCATCACCGGCAGCGCGGGATATATTGCCGGCCTTCTCATTAAAAAATTATCAGCGGACCCATCCGTGTCGCGGATCGTGGGCATCGATCTGCTTCCCGAACCGGAGCACATGAAATCCGATCCGAAGATCACATGGATCCAGGCGGATCTTGCAATCCCGGGATGGGAGGATCGATTGCCAACCGCCGCGCATATCGACGCCGTTGTCCATTGCGCGTTCAAGATACGCAATCCCTACGGCAAAAAGAGAGTGGTCCAGAAGAATAATCTTGATAATTGCCATCGGGTCTTTTCGTTCTCCGTCGAGCGCAATATACCGAAGCTCATTTATCTTTCCACTGTTTCGGCGTACGGCGCAAAACCGGA
>CAZWWZ010000044.1:0-7187 GCA_964637795.1 uncultured Candidatus Saccharibacteria bacterium
AAAAAGAAAGCCCGGCAACCATCGCTTCCCATGAATACGATTGCCGGGTTCCGCCTGATCATCTGCATGAAACGTACTGGATAGCCGAGAACGGGATGGCATACTTCCTTGCGACGCCGCCGAGCACGGATTCGATCTCGATATAATCAAAGCCAACTTCCGTGATCTTGAGCTCCGCGGCCCTATTGAACGGTTCGCCATCGAACTGCCGAACTTCGACGGCACAGCCCGACTTCATGAGCTTGTTCATCTTTTTCCGAAAACACCGGACAAACATGGCATAACTCCTTCCTGCGGCAGAACCTATCCGCTCATTAATTTATATCATCATCATGGGCGACTTTCAAACCATGCCTACATTCGATCTTTTTCCTTCTCACCCCATTGCCAATGGGGAGATTCCCCTTTCTTCCACACTATCGCCGCAAGAACGATCGTTGCGGCAAAAAGACAGATAGCAGACCAGTACGGCGCATGTTCATTGCTGAAAAAGTAAAAAAGGCGGGGACCTCCGATCACAAAAACAAGATAAACTAAAAGCACGGACCATCCTTTCCACGATGTCGGATACCATCCCCACCCGTACCGTTTCCGTCGAAACCAAAATTCTTTTTCTTTCATAAATTTTTTCTCTGGCACTCAACGTGAAAATAAAGTCGTTTCCGGGTATACCTTTTTACCATGCGTTCGGCAGATCGCCACTGAGATACCACTCATCATCATATTTGACGATCTTTATCGTCGATCCGTCCGCCGTCCTGCAGGTTCCGTACGCTTCCGTCTTTTCCAAGAGCTGAACACATCCCCGAAAGGCGTAGTAATTCTCAAACGTTCGGTGAGCACGGGTCACAACGATAAACCGATAGACCGCCGCCAGGGCCAATATTATGACAACCATACCCACCATAAGAAAAACTATTTTTTTCTTCTTTGGGGTCATAGCTGCATGATAGCACAAAATCCCGCACTTTCGTGCAGGATTTTTCTTTAACGCTTCGTCCACCGGCAATACTCTAGTTCACTATAAACTTTGGGCATCGGTTTTTCACGGAGTTGCGCTCCCCTCGCGATGATACCCCTCATTATTTCATCCCTAACCGCCATAAAATAAATCCATAGATATCCGATCTTTGGCGTACAAAATTCGAAACGGATGCCGCCCCACCATGCCCTGCCTTGCGTTCAACCGTCAACAATATCGGATTATCAGAAACATTCTCTTTTTGCAGTCGCGCCGCAAATTTATAAGCGTGCGACGGATGGACGCGGTCGTCCTCTTCCGCGGTCAGAATCAATATCGCCGGATAGCGAACCCCATCCTTGATATTGTGATATGGACTGTATTTCAAAAGATATCGGGGTGCCCTTGGGTCGTCGGGATCACCATAATCAGGTATCCAAAATCTACCGCCATTGAACTTATGATAACGCAGCATATCGGTCACTGGAGCGCCCGCCACGACCACGCGGAACAAATCGGGACGCTGGGTGATCATCGCTCCGGCGAGCAACCCGCCATTACTCCATCCAAACGCGGCCAAATGGTGAGCATCGGTATATTTGTTCTTGATCAACCATTCAGCTGCCGCGATAAAATCATCGAACACATTCTGCTTTTTTGCCTTCGTGCCAGCCTCATGCCATTTCTCGCCAAATTCACCGCCACCACGCAGATTCGGCTCCGCATAAAGCCCACCAGCCTCCAAAAACGCCATGATGGACGAGCCATATCCCGGCAACATGCTAATATTGAATCCACCATAACCGTACAGCAATGTCGGCTGATCTCCGGTTTGGCGCAATCCTTTTTTATGGACCAAAAACATCGGAATTTTTGTTCCGTCTTTGGAACGATACCAAACCTGTTCTGTGACGAAACGATCCGCATTAACGCCCGGCACTTTCTTTTCTCCTATCAGATGTAATCGGCTCTGTTTGAGATCATAGCGATAGATTCGCCGCGGCACAGTATATGACGTCAAGAAAAAGAAAGCTTCATCTCCTTCCTCTTCACCCAAAACCCAGCCTGTCGAACCCAAGGGGAGATCGAGCGTCTCTTTCAATTTCCCCCTAAGATCAAAAATACGGATCAGAGAATGAGCGTTCTCGATATAGCGAAGGAATATTCGATCTTTTATAAAACTGACATAGTCATGCGGAAAACGTGCCGCCGGAATAATGGTCTTCCAACGTCTGATCCCCCGTGCTGCCTCTTTTAATGAAACGCCGATGACCCTCCAATTCGATGCTTGATAGTTCGTCGAACAATACAACATATCACGATGCATTTGCGGATCAAACTCCGCCTGAATGCCCTGTACCACCGGGCGGAAATCAATATCAGCCCGCAAATCTTTGAGATACAGTTCATTGCGCCGCGTTTTTCCGTTTACGATCGTTACCGAGACAAGTAGATAATTCCCATCCCGCGAGATTAGCGCAGACGGAAACTGATCTTTTGGTAGGTTCTTTCCAAAAACAAGTTTATCTTTCCGATAATCCTCTCCGATCCGATGATAGAACACTTTCTGGTTCAACTTCTCTTCGCCCCTCACGGCCCTTCCGCCACGCCGAGAATACCAGAAACCGCTATTATTAGGATTCCATGAGACTCCGTTATACATCGCGGGGTAATATTTCGCAGGGATATTATCTTTCAGTTTCTTTCCGGTTCGCACGTCCAAAACAAATATCCCATTCTGATCATTTCCCGATTCCGATAGTGTATACACTAATAACGACGCATCCTCCGATGGAGTCCATTGCCGCAATGTCGTCGTTCCCTCTTGTGAAAGTTTATTTTGATCGATAAGTATCCTTTTTCTGCCCCGTAATCCCCTGCAAACCGACAAGACCGCGAGATCCTGTTGAGAGCTTCGATCCATCGTGAAGTAATAACCGTTCTTTGGGTAAGGAACACCGAGAGAACCATCCTTCATAAGCCGACAAAGGAACTTTTCGAAACGATCTCTCTGTGGCAACCGATCCAATACAGAATGAGCAAATCTGTCCTGCGTTCGCGCCTCGCTTTACTTCCGCAGTGTCCCCCTCGAGCCACCTATACGGATCAAATACTGTCGTTCCATGTATCTTTTCCCGAACATTGGCCTCTTTTGTCTTTGGATAGTGATAAAGCATTTTTTCATTATAACGCTTCCATAACGAAACAACCCACTTGAAGATTATTTTCTTTATCGCTTTGCTCACTCAGGGACATTTGCCCTTTTTTACGCGCCAAAGCGATAAGTTTTGATAAACTGGCTCATCCACGATAAAATGAGCGGACAAATCTCCCTGCTTTTTTCTTCACTAGGAGGCAAGGACCTGCGCCGCGAAATATCGGGGGTGATCCCCAGCGGCTTCGCCGCCATGTGGGCAACAAACCGCGTATGCCTACCCCGAGGCTAAACGCCACCGACGTAGAATCGTCTATTCATAGGAGGAACTAAGCGTGAAGAGCAAAGAGACGGAGACACATAGGAGAAAATTTACCTATTCTATATATAGGAGGGGAAATCATATGTTTTAATTATAATATGATTCTATTTCCCTGAGAAAGCTTTTGTCGCTGAATATTTAATCGGCTCGAATAGTCTGGAATGCAGCACGCAATTCCGCGCTTTGTTTCAAAATAAGATCTTGAGCCGTTTTGTCTTGAGAGCAAGTCTGTTCAGCGGTTTCGGTACTGAATAAATATATATTAGTTCCATTAACGTTCTTAGTTATAAAGGGCGCAGTCAAAGGCTCGTTGTTCCCTTCAGGTTTCATGACAATACCAAGAGGTGAGGCTGCAGGATCGGCGCAATAGGAAGGGTTAAGATTTTCCGTAGCTGCAAGTTGGATAAGTGCTTGGCTTGAAAAAGATACATCAGCCTCGGTTCCCCTGGTTCCCACAACATAAGTTAATTCAAGGTCGCTAGGAACAGTCATTTCCAATCCTAATGACGGCATATCTTCGACGACGGTGCCGCTCGGTTGCATTGCGGCATTTGTACCTGAAACAGCTGTGGCTTGGGGCGAAGTTGGCGCAGCAATTGAAAAGAATCCACTTTGTGATCCCGCTATGCCATTAAAAGAAACCGATACCCGATAATCATTGCTCGGGATAATCACGTTAGGTATCTGCCATGAATAGCTCCCGTTAAACGTGTTGCTGCCATGGAGTAAGCCGACCCATACGCCACAATAGGTTACGCCTGTTTCATCATCGGTAGTACACGGAGAATTTCCTCTCCACAAGTTGATTTCAACGATTAACCCCTTTGCCCAATCGGGCGTCGTCCATGTTATCGGATAGGTCGAACCGATATAATAAGTATTATTTTGAGCCGGACCGAAAGTCATCGTGGTAGACGGCAACGCGCCGATGGCGCTCGGTGTTAAAGCGCTCGTGTTGCCAGTTGCTGAAAATTCTAACGATGCAGCAACGTCGTCAATGATTTTATTTTCAAGCGGTTCTATGGATTGATCACCAAATTCCGCATTGTCATATTGTTTACTCACCACAATGACGCTAGAGCCAGTCGGCGTTTCGACGGGCATGAGAATATATGCCGGAGCATTTCCATTAAGAACCTCCAACGAGGTTGCCGGGAAACCAGCAAGAGTGCTCGTCGTAACAACCAGTGGATTTTGTGCGGTCTCGACTTGAGACAAAATTGATTTTGCGGCCGCAATCTCCGTTGAGAGCGTTCCTGGAGCTATAGCAATCTGTACTCCAAAAGGGTCAAGTGGTGACATTTTAACGAAGGCCGTCGATGCGTCAACATATCGTATCCCCCAGTTAGGAGGAAGCCCCACGGAAAGATGGCTTATTTGAGTTCCCGCAACTCCCAAAAACGTTTGTGGCCAACTCGCTGGATTTTGAAGATCAGCTGTCAGCTGAGCAGTTGATGTGCTCGTCGTTGATTGAATGGCGTTTTGGCTTGGTAAATTCTTCAATCCCCTATTCAAAATCAATGAGAAAAAGGAGGAAAAGAAAATTATAAAAATAATGACTGCGATAATCGGCGACAGGAGTCCCACGATGGCGCTCGTGACGAGAAATCCTCGGCTAGACCCCGATTGTGTCGTCGCGAGCGTAGGCTTTATTACAGTGATGTTTTGATACATCGCATAGACATAAGAAAGGAAGAACGGCAAAAATATAAATTCGAGAATAAGCGAGGTTATCGATCCGACCGCTGCGCCGAAGATGAACATCGCGGGAAGGTAGATAACCAAATAAAGCAATACTAACAGAATCATAACGAGTAAATATCTGCCAAATAACGGCCACCAATATCCGCGCGCATATTCACGGCTTTGGCTTATTGCGCCGAGCCCCCGCTTGCCTTCGACAACCAGCACATAACTGCTGAATAAAAACCAGACCACCACTATAATGAATGGGATAACAAGCATAACCATCCCTCCCATCCCGACGAGTTCAACAAGAATGCCGAGCCACAACATCGGCCAGAAAATCGCCCAACCGCCACGATAGGATTCTCCAACGCCAGTCCCTTTTGCAATTGAGATCATGACAGCGGCGACTGCGGCTATGGAGATTATAAAACCAAGAACTATCAAAATCCCGCCCACGATATTGATTGGAAACCCATGAGCCATCATAAGCTCTCCTGCACCAACGATTATCAATGGAATTATTAAAATTCCTATAAAAGACAAAAAGCGCTCTTTGTACAAGCGCCAAGAATCAGCGAAAAGCTGACCGACCGAGTCAAGAACTTGCATACCCGCTTGAGGTTCAACGCTCGGGTCGCTCATGAATCTATAATAACATACCTCACAATATCTAGAAACTTATCCAATTTTTACACACATCATCTTTCCTTACAAAAATATCTTTCGGAATTTTCCTCGCTTACCCAATAATTTATTTATTCACTTTCCGTACAGATACAAAACAGCTCCGATTTCCCGGAGCCGTTTTGAGACATATGATTTCTGAACCGTTACCGCTTCGCCCACTGCGGGGATCTGCGAGCTTTCTTCAAACCATACTTCTTGCGTTCCACCATGCGGGAATCGCGCGTCAGGAATCCGAGTACGCGCAGATACTTTTTCCATTCGGCGTTCTTCTTGATGATCGCCCGTGCGACGCCCAAGCGTACCGCTCCGGCCTGCGCATGAATACCGCCACCGGACACCATCACGGTCATATCCCACTCTCCCGCGATCTTAAGGCTCGTAAGCGGGGCTTTGGCATCCGCAATGAGGCGCGCCAACGGGAAATACTGTTTTGCATCCTTGCCATTCACAATCATCTTGCCGGTTCCCGCAAAAAGGCGGACGCGCGCGATCGATGTCTTGCGACGGCCGACGGCTTCAATATACTTGCCGCTCACCTTCAGATCCGCAGCTGTCTTACGCTCCTTCGGAGCATGCACCGCCGCTCCCTCTGTCACCGCATGGACAGCAGGCGTTCGGGATGTTCTTGGTTTTTTGATGGTTTCAGGCATGGGATTATTTTTCGTTCTCGACAAAAATCAGATTCTTCAGTCTCCGCTGATTCAGAAAATTCTTAGGAAGCATCTTTCGAACCGCTTCGCGGATAGCCGTCTTCGGGCTTTTCGCCAACCGTTCCTCAAGGCGGGTTTCCTTCAGATGACCGACATAGCCGGTATGATGATAGTACACTTTCTGCACAAGCTTTTTTCCGGTCACGGCAACTTCGGCATAGTTCTTCACGTAAACGCGATCGCTACCGACGCGGTTTGGCGCATAGTTCGGGTGCTTTTTGCCCTGCAAAATCTGAGCGATATCCGACGCCACCCTCCCCAATATTCTATTCTTTGCATCAATATGATAGTCCATGGATGTTATACGAATTCCACGCGGGCCATTCTCACGCCATCGCGCTTGCGCACCTTTTGTAATTTCACAATACGAAGATAACCGCCTTTCCGATCGGCATAGCGCACGCCGAGATCATCACACAACTTCTTCGTGATGCGCGGATTCTGCACGCGGCTCGCAATAAGGCGACGGCTCGCAAGATCCTGCTTCTTCGCGGACGTGACAAGCTTTTCAACCATCGGACGGATCGCTTTGGCGCGCGTCTCGGTCGTTTCAACATGACCGGCGCGTATCACATCGTTCGCCAAATTCCGCAAAAAAGAAATGCGGTCTCCGCGTAAACGATTGAATTTTGTTCCTTTCTTTAAATGACGCATGGTAAAAGT
>CAZWWZ010000045.1:0-7127 GCA_964637795.1 uncultured Candidatus Saccharibacteria bacterium
GGCGGACCGGGGATGGTTCTGCAGATCCAGCCGGTCTACGATGCCGTGAAATCGATCAAGCAAAAGGTGGCAAAACGGAAGAAGAAAGCGAAGACGCGGGTAATTTTATTTTCGACGCGCGGCAAAAAGCTCGGCGCAAAAGAAGCAAAACGATTATCGAAATACGACGATCTCATTTTGATCTGCGGCCGCTATGAAGGCGTGGACGAGCGCGTTGCGGAACACGTGGCGGACGAGGAAATTTCGATCGGAGATTACATCCTCTCCGGTGGCGAACTGCCGGCGATGGTGCTCATGGAATCCGTGAGCCGTTTCATCCCCGGATTCCTGGGCAAAGAAGAATCTCTCGAAGAAGTAAATGGTTCATTCCCGACCTATAGCCGCCCCGAAGTTTTCCATCCTTCTTTGTCGTCTCGTCTTTCTTCATCGCCACGCGCGGCGACACGCCTGTCGCCCTCGCGGCGGCGAGGGTCCGTGCTTCCCTTGTTATCTTCGAACAGAAAAAAGACAAAGGGTTGGTCCGTCCCCAAAATCCTCCTTTCCGGTGACCACAAAAAGATCGCCGAATGGAGAAAAGAACAGTCCGACTAAGATTATGCAGAAGGAAATAGAAACAAGATTTCTTGACATAGACAAGGATGACCTCGTGAAGAAGCTTACTCTACTTGGCGCTATCGATCGGGGCGAAGAAAAATTGGAGGAAATCATTTTTCATGCCGCAGATATGTCGTGGGTTGGGAAGAATAAATTCGTACGACTCCGCAAAACGAAAGGGAAGATAAAGCTGACATATAAAGAAAATAGAGGACAAACCGTGGATAGTGCGCGGGAGATTGAGTTTGACGTCTCGGACATTGATAAATGTTCTGAGTTGTTGAATAAGGTCGGCTTGGAATCAATACGACGCCTAGAAAAATATCGGCATACCTTCAAGCTTGGCGATGTGACGATTGATATTGATTCCTGGCCAAAAATTCCCGCTTATGTGGAATTGGAAGGACCATCAGTGGAATCCCTTGAAGAAACTTGCGGCAAATTGGATATGGATTGGAAAAAAAGATTCGACAGTGATGCGCGGGAAGTATTCCGGCGTTACGGTTATGACTTAGATAATATTACAGCGATTACATTCAGTGAGCTTAAGCATAGAGATTTGGGCATTTAACCTAAATTTAATCTCCGCTCTGCCATGCTTCCAATATGGCAGATTTTTTTTCAGGACCTAATCTCCAAAATAGTTCAGCCGGCTCTCGCGGTCCTTTTTGGCTGCAAACCGAGAATTCCTCATTGAAAGACCCCGCGGGTATTCCTTCTTCGGAAATTCTCGGTTTTCGCCCAAAAAGTCCTCGCGATATCCAGATGCCTATTTTGGAGATTGGGTCCGGCGACATTACCTGTGCTATTGCGACTGGTTTACTTATTGGAATGCTGGCCGCTGGTTTTGCGTGGAATATCATGGCGATTTCTCTATGTGCCGTGCTTATTTTTCCGGCATTAAAATATTTTTTTGCAAAGTCACGGAAAACATCGGCGGTTTTTGCGCTGATCGTTTTTCTGGCGATTCTGGCTGGTGCGTATTATTTTCATTTCTTTGTGAATTGGCAGGCGACTGGACGGCGATTGCCGGACGGAAAGAATTCTTTTGATGCCGTGGTCGTGAGCGAGCCTGCAGCCTCGGAAAAACATCTTTCGTTTTTCGCGGAGCTTCAGCCGCCGTTTGCTGGGAATGTGGAGATGTTTGCTCCACCGGAAAGCGAAATTCGCTACGGCGATCTTGTGGAGATTTCGGGAACGTTTGTGGTAGGGGATTCGAACTCGGCATCCACGATATTTCCGAAGAAAATATTCGTCGTTTCGGAAGGGCACGGATCGTGGCTTATCGCGAAGCTCGGCGATTTCAAAAGATCGGTTTTGCAGATATTCTCCCGTGCGTTGCCGCAGGATGATGCGGCACTCCTTGGCGGCATGACGCTCGGCGGAACGGCGGGCATGAGCGCGGCATTGAAGAACGATATGACCGCATCGGAAACGCTTTACGTGACATCGATGTACGGCTGGAAGATCGCGATGATCGTCATGGTTATCGAAGCGCTGCTTGCCGGTTTTCTGACGCGCCGGATCAGGTTTTGCGTGAGCGCTTTTCTGATCGTTCTCTTTGTTCTGATGTCGGGTGGCAATGTTTCCGCGGTGCGCGGCGGCATAATGGCGTATCTTCTGATGTTCGCCAAAGAAACAGGATCGGTCTTTTCGCGCAGGAACGCACTTCTTTTTGCCGCAGCTGGCATGGCTCTGTTTGATCCGACGATCGTCGCACAGGCGGCATTTCTCTTGTCATTTTTAAGCGTTGCGGGTATGGCGTTTTTATCCGAACCAATTCGGAGATTTTTGCATCTTGGCGAGGGCAATGGAATGTTCAGATGGAAAGATTCGATCATTGTGAGCGTGGCGTCGCTCGTTCCGATCGTGCCGCTCGTGAGCGCGCTCTTCGGATCATTTTCTCTCACGGCAGTATTTGCGAACATTCTGATCGCGCCAACTATTCCGATCGGCGCGGGTGCCGGCGCGGCGCTCGCCATTGCGGGATGCGTTTCGCAGTGCGCTGCATTTTTCGTCGGTCGCGGTGTGGAGATATTTCTTTCCTACGCGCTCTGGATCATCCATTTCTTTGCGGCACACGTCGTACCTCTGCCATTTTCATTTTCCGGCGTATTGCCGTTTGCGATCTATTATGCCGCCGTCGGATTTTTCGCGTACACGTATCGTGAAAAAAAAGTATGTCATTCCGAAGTCCCGCCGCAACGGGACGAGAAATCTATTCTAAACTACATCGTCGAAGACGAAAGCTGAAATTCAATGAACCAAAATTTAAAAAAATCAAACAAGCTTTTTCTTGTCGTTATGGCTGCGTTTTTTATATTTGATATTTTTTGCTGGCATTCGATCTTCTCGAATGTACCAAATGCTTCGGCGCGCGCATATTTTTTGGATGTCGGACAGGGTGACAGCGAGCTCGTGGTCTTTCCCAGTGGCATCACCATGATAACGGATGCGGGGCCGACGAACGCGGTGCTCGATAGCTTGGAAAAAGCATTGCCGGGGAAAAAATATATCGATCTCGCGCTCATCACGCATCCTCAGCTCGATCACTTCAACGGCTATAATTTTATCCTCGATCATTATGATGTCGGGGCGTTCCTTTATAACGGGCGTGACGATACGGGCGTTGCGGAATGGACCGCGTTGAAAGAAAAGATCGCGGCGAAGCATATTCCGTTCATTACGCTTGGCGCGGGGGATAGCGTTCGCTATGAAAACAATGAGGTTGATATTTTATCTCCTGATACCGCATTTGCCGAGAGCGCGGAGCTGAACGATACCGGCCTCGTCGAAATGGTAAAGACCGAAAATTTCCGCGCGCTTTTTACGGCGGACATCGGTTTCAATATCGAAGATTGGCTGGTTGCAAACGTGAAGGATCTCCGTGCCGATATTTTGAAAGTGCCGCATCACGGGTCGAAATATTCTTCGGGCGATACGTTTTTGCGCGCCGTTGATCCTTTGGTTGCCGCGATCGAGGTTGGCGCAAAAAATGTGTATGGCCATCCCGGCGCGGCTACCTTGGCGCGGCTGGCGTCTTCGACGCATGCCGAGGTTTTCCGTACCGATAAAAACGGCACCGTGGAAGTCTATTATGAAAATGGGAAATTGAAAGTTATGAGAGAAAAATAGGGCGTATCTCAAAATCTTCACAGGACGTCATTTCGAGCTTTGCGAGGGATCTCATTGATCTTTTGGTGATCGTGTCGAGATTCCTCGCAAGCTCGGAATGACAGAAGGATCTTTGAGATGAATTTTAAAGTGTCTCATTCATACCGAATGAGTCCGTAATTGATTGCGGCGGCAAACTGGAATATTCCTGAAATAGGCTTTATGCTGGAGGTCGGCAGAGATAGCCGCCTATTTTATGGATACGATCGTTTTCGATATAGAAACCCAGAATTTTTTCACTGACCCCGGCGTAGGAAGGGATAATTTTGGTGCCCTCAAGATATCGGTTGTCTGTGCATATTCATACGACAAAGATAAGTACTTCTCTTTTGAAGAGAACGAAATGTCGGCCGCAGCGGAACTTTTTTCCAGCGCCGGGCGACTCGTTGGTTTCAGCAGCAACCGTTACGATATCCCGGTGCTCAATAATTATTTTCAGCACTTGCGTCTGCCGATCGAAAATCTTTGGAAGAAAGAGCGCGTCGATCTTCTTGAGGAAGTCGAGCTTGCGACGGGCGATCGGGTCAGCTTGAGCCGGCTCGCCGAGGCGAACCTCGGCGAAAAGAAAGAACAGCACGGCGCCGAAGCTATCCAATTATATAAAGAGGGGAAGATGGACGAACTCAAAAAATATTGCCTGAACGACGTTCGGCTGACAAAAGAAATCTATGACCTCTATCTGAAACAGCATTATCTTATGGTGCCGAGCAAGAAAACCGGAGATACGGTCAGGGTTGAATTCGCAAAGCCGATCATATGAAGGTGTTGCGCGACGCAAGAATCCGCAACGCAAAACCGCATCTTTCAAAAGATGCGGTTTTGTAAACGAGCCTTTCATTGCGATTGCCGTGATTGCTCATCGGAACATCGTCGTCTCGCAAAGATTTTTTGATACTGCGCGCCCTTAGGCGTACTTCGTTATTGGTTGATCGACGCAGGATTTTGGTTCTGGCCTCCTGACGGCGGTGTGCCGCTCGCATTGCCCGGCGGTATACCATTGCCATTCGTCGAAGAACTTATATTCGCAGAAGGTGCCTGATCGGGAGGTATCTGGCTGGGAGGTATCTGCTGCTGGGTGTTGCTTGCGTTTATATTGCCGTTCACTGCTCCCTGTTGCTGGCTCTGGCTAGGAGTCATTACGAAGAAGAGAACAATTGCCGCAACAATGATCACAACAACTACAACTGCAGCGATTATGATGTGTTTTTTTTGCATAAATGAAGAAAAAAACAGCCTCGACCTTTTGCACCGAATTGAACCTATTTTTATTATACGAGGCACTGTGCAAAAACGTTTCTTACCGACGGGTCCGGGGTAGAGGGTGGTAGGATATTCGGACTTATGCGGCAACCTGCTTCTTCGCTGGGTCGGCCCCTGGTTCGGGGGTGGCGGAAAGCATCACGGCAAGAGTATCCATATAATCGCGCCAATGAATTATCTTGCGATCTTCAATGGTGATGATGGAGCAAAAATGGTTATGGTAATCCTTTCCCGTGGAAGGAACTGTTCCGTGCACTTCGTATTCCAGAACGATGACGTTTTTTGGTTGCGTTGATTTATATATCCGTAAATGATCGGCTGAGTGAATGACGTTGGTATAACCCTCAAACCAGTCCATGTATGCTTTACGCCCCTCGATTTTATTGGTGAATCCAGGAAAGTCGTATTGAAACTCAAAGACGGCGTTTTCGGCTACGGCATCCCAGAAATGCCCTCCGTCAACCTCGCCGTTTAATCCCTTCATGATAATACGGTAAAACGGTTCGGCATTTTTATTAAATGCGGGATGATCTCCGTTGGTTCTCTCTTTCTTATCCATGGTGCTAATTTTACATCAAATCAGTGCTGCGGAGAGGGTGAGATTCGCCCGCGAGTCCCGCACTCGCCGTCGCTCGTGCGATCTCTGGGCACCGCCTCACCTGATTTTTCTACTGGAAAAGCAGGCTCCGGCGTTCGAATCTACTCTTTCGGAAAGTATTAAAAAGGAGAGCTCTTGCTCTCCTTTTTAATACCGCGGAGAGGGTGAGATTCGAACTCACGGAGCCCTTTCGAGCTCACCGCATTTCGAGTGCGGCGCCTTCGACCACTCAGCCACCTCTCCTTCGCGGTTTATTGTATGAGGATTTTTAAGATAAGGCAAATTGTAAGGATTCCTCGCCCCTCAGAAATTTTCGGGGCAGGTTCCGCTCGGAATGACGGTGATTTTTTACTTAAACTTCATCATTAAATTTTTCTTAAAGAAAATTTTGAGATCAGATTTTTATTTGGTAGAACGGATGGATGAAAAATAAAATAATTATATTTGCCGCGATGGCGGCGATGATCGTTGCAGGATGCGGGGCGATGCCGGTGCGGGTCGGTGCGGCGTACCGATTTTCCAGTTTTAAAGGGAAACCGCCGATTCATATAAAAACTTCGGGAGGGAAATCTCCGTCGGGCATTACGCCAAGCGAGATAAAGAAGATATATAATCTGCCAGCGGCGGGCGGCGCGGGAACGATCTCGATCATTGACGCTTAAGATGACGCAACCATTGAAAAGGATCTCGGCGTCTTTGATATTGCCTATGGTCTTTCGGCGTGCACCGTGAAGAATGGATGTCTCGAGAAGCATCTCATGGCCACGTCGACAAAAACGGACAATGGCTGGGCGCTTGAAACGTCGCTCGATGTCGAATGGGCGCATGCCATGGCGCCGCAGGCGAAGATATTACTGGTTGAGGCAAAAACGCCAAGCGGTGCGAATCTGCTTTCGGCAATCGATTATGCGGCTGACCGCAAAGATGTCGTTTCTGTTTCGATGAGCTGGGGCGGAGATGAATTTTCGGATGAACTATCTTACGATTCGCACTTCACGAGCAAATACGGCGCGGCATTCTTTGCATCATCCGGCGATGATGGTGCTGGCGTGAGCTGGCCTGCCGTTTCGCCGTCGGTCGTGGGTGTCGGCGGTACGTCGCTTGCGTTAACGGCTTCTGGAACATTGGTTTCGGAAGCGGCATGGTCGGGGAGCGGCGGCGGCGTAAGCGCCTACGAGATCCAGCCTGATTATCAGAAATCGTATTCCGTTCCGAAGGCAAAAGGCATGCGCGCCGTGCCGGATGTTTCATATGATGCCGACCCGGCTTCGGGATATGCTGTCTATAAGACAACCGGTTCTTCGAAGAACGGCTGGTATACGGTTGGCGGTACGAGCGCCGGTGCGCCTCAGTGGGCCGCGATTTATGCGCTCGGACACTCGGCTACGCTCGCAAACATGTATGCCGACAAGGCGTCGACCAGCACGCTGAAATTCTTCCGGGATATCGCGAGCGGTTCCAATGGTACCTGCAAATATTATTGCGATGCGCGGAAACGTTA
>CAZWWZ010000046.1:0-7122 GCA_964637795.1 uncultured Candidatus Saccharibacteria bacterium
GATATTACGCATGGTCTGCCGCGCGTCGAGGAGATTTACGAGGCACGTTCGCCGAAAGGCCGTGCCGCAATGGCTCCTTTCGACGGAACTGTGCAGGCCATCGAAGAGCGCGGATCACAGAAGATCATCCGTGTCGTCGGTGAAGGCAAGAAGGCGAAAGCCCAGGAGATAGCGCTTTCGCGCGGTGCAGTAGTGTTCGTCAAAGCGGGTGATATGGTCAAAAAAGGAGACCAGCTTTCCGAAGGTACGCTCGATATCCATGAGCTTTACGAGCAGAAAGGGACTATGGAGGTCGTCCGCTACATCACGAACGAAGTCCAGCGCATTTATCTTTCTGAAGGCGCCGCGATCAACAATAAGCATATTGAAATGATCGTTCGTCAGATGGTGTCGCGCATCCAGATCACGGATGCGGGCGATGCTCCGGATTTTGTGCCGGGCGATATCGTGGAGAAATCAAAATTCCTCGAAGTGAATCGTGCCGTGAAAAAGGAAAGTGGTCATGCGGCGAAGGGCAACGAGATACTTCTCGGTATCACGCGCGTAGCGCTTTCAGCGGAAAGCTTCCTTTCCGCAGCATCGTTCCAGGATACGTCCCGCGTGCTCGTGAAGGCGGCCATCGAATCGAAGATCGATGCATTGCGCGGCCTCAAGGAGAACGTGATCATTGGCCGTCTTATTCCTGCCGGTGCGGACAGAATGGCGTCATATGTCGAAGATGATACCTTGGACGAAGATGCGATCGAGAAAAAGGAAGAAGCAGCCTCATAGCATCAACTTGCAATCGTCGATAAATCCGATATAATAGCAAAACCATGGAAGAAACGGAAAAAGTCAAAAAGGAATACGAAATCGGGGTTTTGGTCCGGAAGGAAGACGATGTCCCTGAGTTGCGGCGCGTCGTGGAACAGCACGGAGGTGTGTTCTCTTCGGAATTTCAGGCGAAGAAGATAGCGTTGGCTTATCCGATCAAGCACGAAGAAGAAGCGGTTTTCGCTTTTTCGCGTTTCGCCGCCGAGCCCACGGAAGTGAAGCAGCTCGAGTTCGATCTCGAGAACGTGAGCATCGTTTTGCGGTCGCTCATCACGATTCCCTTCAAGATATCGCATCGCGAAGCGGTTGGCGCGGGTAAGAAGCGGAGCCAGATTCCGTTGCGGCCGGCCACCGGGGCCGTACCGCCATCCAGCGTGCCTGCCGTGCATACGTTGAGCAATGAAGCGTTGGAGAAGAAAATAGAGGAAATGCTGAAATAGGGGGGGGCGATCAACGAGAAAGTGGGTGATTTATGAAATGGTATAATGCTATTGATAAGGTCGCTCATAATTAATCGCTAAAAACCATCATGGATCTGAATAAAGTCATCATTGTCGGCAGGGTAACGGCTGATCCTCAGCTCAGGACGACGCCGGGCGGCCAATCAGTGGCGACGATCGGTGTCGCGACGAACCGCACATGGAACGACAAGAACGGCCAGAAGCAGGAAGAGACGGAATTCCATAACGTCGTCCTCTGGGGACGGCAAGCTGAGATAGCTGCGCAATTCTTGGTCAAAGGAGCTACTGTTTTGATCGAAGGACGTTTGCGGACGCGGAGCTGGACGGATAAGCAGGGGCAGTCACGAAAGACGACGGAGATCATGTCGGAACGGATGCAGCTCGGTCCGCGGCCGCAAGGATTTTCACAACCGTCCGGCGGTTTTGCCGCAGCATCGCAGCCTGCGTCCCAGAACGGCAGCTCCTCAACTTCGTTCGGAGCAGCTGGCAAGGATTCTTCGCCGGAAGAGGAAATTCCGACGATCGATCTTGAGGCGGAAGGGGACATCAAACCTGAAGAGATCCCGTTCTAAAAAATATGTTTGTCGGCTGCGTGGAAACGGGGATCCGGGGAATCTTATGGGAATTTTGACTTTTTCCTGTTTTTAACATACAATCTCCTCACTATGGCAAAGAAGATAAAAACCATCATCAAGCTTCAGCTTCCTGCCGGCGCCGCGACGCCTGCGCCTCCGGTCGGCACTGCGCTTGGTCCGCAAGGCATCAACATCCAGGATTTCTGTAAACAGTTCAATGATCGGACGAAGGAAATGCATGGCGACGTTGTTCCGGCTGAGATTACCGTTTTTGAGGATCGGAGCTTTACATTCGTCTTGAAAACACCTCCGGCATCGGCATTGCTCAAAAAAGCTGCCGGTATCGAAAAGGGTTCAGCGAATGCGCTCAAGACGAAGGTAGGTAAAGTAACCCGCGCCGATATCCGGAGCATCGCCGAAAAGAAGATGCCGGACCTGAATGCGAACGACCTTGATGCCGCAGAACGCATCATCCGAGGAACCGCACGCAATATGGGAATTGAAGTGACAGAATAAAATCCTATTGATATAGGATTTTATTCTGTCATCCTCGTGAAGACGAGGATTTATGCTTTCGTTAAATTTAAAAAATCGCCGTAAGGCGCTTTTTTATTCTGTCATCCCGAGCACACGAGGGATCCCGTGATCTTGATTCGAAAATCATGAATCCGTGAGATCTATCGCGGCACTCGAAATGACGAATGTAAATCGTTATAATGATTTAACTATGCCACGCGGAAAATTCATCGTGATCGAGGGCACGGACGGTTCAGGAAAGACGGAGCAGTTCAATCGGCTTCTGCTTCGTCTGCCCGAAGGGTTTGCGTTTAAGACGCTGGATTTTCCGCAATATGATGAACCGTCATCGTATTTTGCGAGGGAATATCTGAACGGCAACTACGGCGCGCTTGAGGATGATGAGATCGGTCCGCGGCGTGCATCGCTTTTTTATGCGCTGGACCGTTTTGATGCGAGCGAAAAGAGATCGAAGAAGTGGCTGGCGGAAGGTATGTCGGTCATTGCAAATCGTTATGTCGGCTCAAGCATGGGTCATCAGGGGGGCAAGATCAAAAGCGAGAAAAAACGAAAGGATTTTTTCAAATGGCTTTACGAGCTTGAATACGGTATCTGCGGCATTCCGCGGCCGGACCTTAATATCATCCTCCATATGCCGGCCGAGATCGCACAGGAACTCGTGGATAAAAAATCGGCACGGGAATATATCGGCGGAAAGAAACGCGATCTTCACGAAGGGAACCTGGAACATCTCAAGCACGCAGAGATGGTCTATCTCGAGATGGCGAAGCTTTTTCCGGATGATTTCACGCTCGTCGAGTGTGCTCCCGAAGGAAAACTGCTTTCAATCGACGATATTCACGAGAAAGTATGGACTGTCGCCCGGAAAACGTTGGGACTATAAAGAAGTCCGGGGTCCGAACTCCGGGAAAATACGGGGACATAAGATGACGATGGCAGACTTACAATTCCATCAGATATGCAAAAACCTTTTTCGCGATCTTCGGTGAACTTAACGTCTTTCGGTATTTCTCCGTTGTGCAGACCCGAAAGGTGACGTAGGATTCGGCGACTTCCTCGATGTTTTTGAAATGTGCGGGGTAGCGCTTTTTGAGCGATGCCAGCTTTTTGTTCATACCCTGATAGATGAGGATGTCCTGGCCGGAGAATCGTTCCTGTCCGTAGATCGGCGTAAGGAGAATGCTCGATTCGGGAAGCCCTGCGATCGTTGCGATCTCATCTTCAAGCCGCGCAATTTCGTTCTGGTTCTTCGGTTGCAGCAACGGACTTTGCGAGAGTTTTCTCATGGCAGCGTTGTTCACGCCGAACGTCGTGATCGGTTTCCCAAACGTCGTTGCGGTGTGCGCGAACTTCTCGGGCCGTAGAATGACCGCTTCACGGAAAAGTTCGCGGCGCCGGAGGAGCGCATAGGTCGCGCGCACGAAGGGATCGCTCGACATGCTGCATCTGCCGATCAGTTCCGAATCCGTAAGGTGCGGCAGTTCTTCGCGCATGAGTTCGCGCGCGAGGATCAGATGGTTCGTCATTTTCTGCATCATGCGCTGGGCGATCGCCGAAGTTTTGCGCAAATAGACGTTCTTGTAGATCTTCAGGTAATAATTTTGGACCTCGATGGCGTTATCGATCGCTTTTTCATCGATGGCCAATTTGCCGTCAATGAAATAAATATGCTGGCGCAGATAATCGACGCCGACCGGGCGGCTCAAGATGGTGAAGAATCCGTCACGTTCAAGATAATCGAGCTTTTCCATGCCGAGATTTTTGTCGCTGACCGCCGCTGCCAGAGGGTCGGTATGCCGCGCCATTCTTTCAAGCAGATCGAAGTCGATGTCGCAGGCAAGAACTTTAGATTTCAATTCCTGGATGAACTTGAAACTGAGAGCGCTGTTCATGCTCATGCCGGCGGTTCCCTTCGGTTGGATGCAGAGATCTTCCGTCACGTGCGAAAATGCCGGATGGCCGATATCGTGATAGAGCGCGTAACCGGCCATGGCGTCGGCTTGCGCCGCGTTTACAAATCCGCGTTTCAGCCATCGGTCGGCGAGTTCCCGCGTTGCGTGATAGGAACCCAAGGAGTGTGCCTTGCGGCTGTGGGTTGCGGACGGGAAGGTAAGATAGGCCATGCCGAGCTGACGTTTGTCGCCGAGCGCCTGGAACTCTTCCGTTTCCACCATGGGAAGCACCGGCCGGATATCGATGATGCCGTAGATCGGGTCGGCGACAACTTTCGGGCTTTTGGGGATCCTCCTCATTGCATTCATAGTAGCATAAATTATCGAAGTCCAACTTCGGGCCGTTGAATCTGCGGCAAAATTCGGGTAATATCAATCAATATGAACGAATATACGCCAACGATCGGTCTTGAGGTTCATGCGGAGCTCAAGACGCGGACGAAGATGTTCTGTGATTCGCTGAACGATTCGAGCGAACTGCATCCGAACGTGAATGTTTGTCCGGTGTGTCTGGGCCATCCGGGGACATTGCCGACCATCAATAAACTTGCCGTGGAACATGTCATAAAGGTGGGTCTTGCGCTCCAGGGGACGCCGAACAAGAGAACGAAGTTCGACCGCAAGAATTATTTTTATCCTGATCTGCCGAAGGCGTATCAGATATCCCAATCCGGCGAGCCGCTTATGCTTGGCGGAACGCTCAGGAATGTAAAGATCAATCATATTCATCTCGAGGAGGATGCCGGCAAGCTGATCCATGACGACAGCTCCGGCGGAACGCTGGTCGATTTCAATCGCGCGAGCGTGCCGCTCATGGAGCTTGTGACCGAACCTGATATGCATACCGCCGAGGATGCGGTGGCTTTTATGAGGGAATTGCAATTGATCTTGCGCTATCTTGGCGTTTCGGATGCGGATCTTGAACATGGCCAGATGCGCGCCGACGCGAACATCTCGGTTTCGGCGACGAACGAACTTGGTACGCGCGCCGAGGTTAAGAACTTGAATTCGTTCAATTCGGTTTTTCAGGCGATCAATTTCGAGATAAAGCGCCAGACGGAAATGCTCGAAAAAGGGGAGCGGGTTCGCCAGGAAACGCGGGGCTGGGATGAGATAAAACAAAAAACAGTTTCTCAGCGATCGAAAGAAGAAGCCCAGGATTATCGTTATTTCCCGGAACCTGATCTGCCGCCATTTGAGACGAGCGTGTTCGATATAGAAGCGCTTCGTGGGTCATTGCCGGAATTGCCTGACGCAAAACGCGTGCGATTCATGAAAGAATATGGATTTGATGAAAAGCAAACGGAGATTCTCGTTTCCGAACCTGCGTTCGCGAATTATTTCGAGGAGGCGGTATCGGAGCTGAAGGAGCAGGCGCCTGATACGAGCTGTCAATTGCTTTACAACTATCTGACAACCGATCTGTGGGGGCTCATGAAACAGACTGGTACTGATTTTGCGGACCTGAAGATCGTTCCCGAGCATCTTGCACATCTTGCGGCGCTTATCAGCGCGGAAAAAGTCACGAGCCGGCAGGCGAAGGATATCCTTGCAAGAATGTTCGAGACCGGCGCCGATCCGACGGAGATCGTAGCGAGCGAAAATATCGGCATTTCGTCCGATATGGGCGAGATCGAAGCGGTCGTCACGGCAGTTATTGCGGAGAACGAAACGGCGGTCCATGACTACAAGAAAGGGAAGACCGCGAGCTTGCAATTCCTTATCGGTAAAGCGATGTCAAAGCTGAAGGGTCGTGCCCGACCGGATATGCTTACGGACATCTTCAAGCGGATGCTGGAAAGCGAATAATTTTTCTTTCTTGTCATGGTCCCGGAAGCGGGACCACCCGTGCTTTAAGAAATCAAAAAAGGAAGCACGGGTTCTCCGCCTCCGCGGAGGATGACGGGGTGGAATTATCTTTTGATTTTTTTGAAATATACGCTATACTTTTTACGAATTGAGATTGGTCTAAATAGCGCGATTAGCTCAGTGCGGACTCCATTTCCATAATCTCTCTGTCCGCGATCTGAGTCAATCGTTGTAAGTCCAGGGCGCGACGACGAAATTGTAGGATGCCCTACATTGAGAAGGAGTAACGCGGGAATTACAACGATTGACCAGATCCCGAAGGGTTGCGGTTATCATACCCGATCGTATCGTTGCTTCTCGGAGTCGTAGCTCACGCTACTGTCTCCTCGTCGCGCCTCACGCTCGGGCATGATAGCGCGCAACGCGGACTTGAGATATTATGGAAATGGAGTCAGGAGCGTCACATTGACAATATAATTTCCCCTCGTGTGTGCGCTCTCTGCGCGATTAGCTCAGTGGTAGAGCGTCACATTGACATTGTGAAGGCCGGAGGTCCGATCCCTCCATCGCGCACACACGAGAGAAAATTATTGTGAAGGCCGGAGGTCCGATCCCTCCATCGCGCACCACTTCGCTCCTCGGGAATGCCGAGGGCTGCGGTGCGGCACAACTGTAAAAAATAAGTTCAACAATGCGTAATTACGCGAAGAGGTGCCCTGCGAAGCTTCAGGGAAGTGGGGCATTTATGTTCTATGAGTTGTCAGTTGCGGATTTTGCGATTAGACATTATTATAGTTTTTGTATGCGTAGTTCAGTGGAGCCTTTTGTCATGGTCAAATATAAAAAAATTTGACCAGAATGGTTTGCTCGTTGAAAATAAACATGTGGGCACGCATTCAGGGTGATGTATGAATGCGCGCGTAGCTCAGTGGTAGAGCATTTCACTGATAATGAAAAGGTCGAAGGTCCGATTCC
>CAZWWZ010000047.1:0-7119 GCA_964637795.1 uncultured Candidatus Saccharibacteria bacterium
TGAGAATACGTCCAAGGAAAGGAAAAAGTTTTCGGATGAACATCAAAAACACCGATTATTGCTTTTTTATTCTACCACGATGCCAGTTTTCCACAGGATTATTTTGCATTCACGCGAGACGTGCTATAATGGATTTCGTTAGTTCAGTGAGTAAAAAAACAAGAACCGTTTTTCCGTGTGAGGCGGGAAGGCGGTTTTTGTTTACCGCGCGGCAGCCTCATAATGCAGCGGGGTTTCGGCGCGGTCGGTCATTCCGGACCGTGCAAGGAATCTCATTTTTTCATCATACCGGCTCATCGAAAAATTTTCGATAAACTCCAGCCGGTATCCAGAATAAAAGCAACCGCCTGAATTCCGTGTCGTGGCACGGAATGACATAAAATAGCAATTTATAGTATCGTTAAAGCTATGGAAATAAAGGGTTTTGAACTTATTTCAAATAATAAGCCTGCGGGCGACCAACCGAAAGCGATCGCTGAACTTGTGGCGGGATTGAAAAAAGGCTACCGCGATCAAGTGCTTTTGGGTGTCACGGGTTCCGGCAAGACGTTCACGATGGCGAACGTGATCACGGAGATGGAAAAACCGACGCTCGTGATCGCGCACAATAAGACGCTCGCCGCCCAGCTTTGCAATGAATTCCGCGAACTGTTTCCGAAGAATTCCGTCAACTATTTCGTTTCCTATTATGATTATTACCAGCCGGAGGCATATATCCCGTCGAGTGATACGTATATCGACAAGGAGGCGTTGATCAATGATGAGATCGACAAGCTTCGCCATGCGGCAACGACAGCGCTCCTCACGCGTCGCGACGTGATCGTGGTGGCGTCGGTGTCATGTATTTATGGCTTGGGTGCGCCGGAGGTTTACGCCGAGAACATCATCCATTTCAAGGTGGGTGATCATATTGAGCGGAAAGAGTTCGCGCATAAGTTGGTCGAGCTTCAATTCAGCCGCACGACCGCCGACCTGAAGCGCGGTACCTATCGCTTGCGCGGCGAGCAGTGGGAGATCATGCCGGCCGATCGAGAGATCATTTATAATTTTGAGGTCAAGGAGAGCGTTATTCGCGCGATCTATGAGATCGATCCGGTCAAAGGGTTCCAGCCCGGCAAAACGCCGCAGGTCGCGGATGTCGTCTTTGCGCCAGCGAAACATTTCATAACGGAGGCGCCCGAACGCGAACGCGCGATCAAGGAGATCCAGATAGAATTGCGTGACCAGCTCAAAAAACTGGAAAGTGAGGGGAAATTGCTTGAGGCTGAACGATTGGAGCGGCGCACGAAGTTCGATCTTGCCATGATGCGCGAGGTCGGCTATTGCCATGGCATCGAGAACTATTCGCGGCATCTTTCGGGACGTCCCGCGGGTGCGCCGCCAGACACGCTCCTTGATTATTTCCCGCATGCGGCGGACGGCAGGCCGGATTTCCTTACGATCATCGATGAATCGCACATGACCGTGCCGCAGATCCAGGGCATGTTCAATGGCGATGCGGCGCGCAAGAAGACGCTGGTTGAGTTCGGATTTCGTTTGCCGTCGGCGGCCGACAACCGTCCCTTACGATTCAATGAATTTGAAAAGCGTATCGGACAGGTGATCTACACTTCGGCGACGCCAAGCATTTATGAAATGGAAAAGGCCAAACAGGCCTGTCCTGAACCGAGCCATGGGGTCGTGGAGCAGATCATTCGGCCGACAGGACTTGTCGATCCGAAGATTACGATCCGTCCCGCGCGTGGCCAGGTGGATGATCTTATTCCAAGGATAGAAGAAAGGATAAAGAAAAAAGAACGCGTCCTTGTAACAACGCTTACGAAACGGATGGCAGAAGACCTCTCCGCATATCTTGAGGAAAAGAAAGTGAAGGTGAACTATCTGCATTCCGACGTGAAGACGCTCGATCGCATCAAGATATTGACCGATCTTCGAAAGGGAAAGATCGAAGTGCTGGTCGGCGTGAATCTTTTGCGCGAAGGACTCGACCTGCCGGAAGTCTCGCTCGTCGCCATTCTGGATGCCGACAAAGAAGGATTTTTGCGCAGCGAGGTTTCGCTCATCCAAACGATCGGCCGCGCCGCGCGCAACGCCGAGGGCGAGGTCTTGATGTACGCTGACAATATCACCGGCTCCATTGATCGTGCGGTCAAAGAGACCGACCGCCGCCGGAAGATTCAGATTGCCTACAATAAAAAGCATGGTATTACGCCGACCACGATCGTAAAAGCGATCACGGATATTCTGCCGGAGGTGGACGTCGACAAGATCCTGAAGCTCGAAACAAAACCGGTGCCGAAATCAAAGACAGCGATCAAGGCGCTGCTTGCCGAGAAGGAACGTGAAATGAAAGACGCCTCGAAACGCCTTGATTTCGAGCTTGCCGCGATCCTGCGCGACGAGATAAGAGAACTGACCAAGAAAGTAGTGAAATAACCATTTCTTCATACTCCGTTTTTTGTCATCCTCCGCGGAGGCGGAGGATCCGTGCTTTTTGCTTTGCCACGCCAGAGGTGTGCTAGAATTGTTTTATGATCATCGGACGTCAAAAGAATATTGAAGATTTCAAAAAACTTGCCGCCGCTGACGCGCTCGGACATGCCTATCTTTTTTACGGGCCAGCGATGACAGGAAAGAGAACATTTGCGACAGCGCTTGCGCGATTTTTGGAAAAGGGTGTTTTTGATGCTCCTTTGGAAGGTGAGGTTCTGCAGGATGGCAAGATCATCGATCTTGCGTTCGCGAAGCAGATGGATCCCGAAAAGAAAGGGGATTCCATCGGCATCGATGCGGCCCGCGAGATCAAGAACTTTCTCTGGCAAAAACCGAACACAAGTCCGCGCCGGACGCTTATTTTGGATGAAGCTGAATTTCTCACAGCCGAAGCGCAGAGCGCGCTCTTGAAGATAACCGAGGAACCGCCGGCATCGTCGCTCATCATTTTGATCGCATCAGATCCGGAAGGATTGCTTGCGACCATCCTGTCGCGCATCGAAAAGATCTATTTCGGTTTGATCCCTGAAAAGGAAATTGCCGCGTGGCTCATGCGGGAAAAAAAGTTCTCGCCAGTGGACGCCGAGGTTTTTGCCAAACGGTCGTTTGGGAAGCCGGGTTTTGCGGTGCGCCTCGCGACGGACGGCGATCTGCAGGAAAATATCGATCTTGCGGAAAAGCTTTTGAAGATCCCGCCAGCCGGACGGCGTGATCTCGTGAAGGAAATACTGGAACAGGATGATTTTAGTTTTCATAGGTTCATCGATGCATTGATTTTTGTCCTGGCGGGGAAGAAGGAGAGTAAGACGAGAAACATCCTTTGGCATCGTATGCTGGTACTTGCGGATCGCGAAGCCAACTTTTCCTTGAACCCGCGGCTTCAGATAGAAAGTCTCTTCGCGGGCGAGCAAAGCGCCTAGAACCAAGCGCTGTTTTTTTGTGTCATTCCGAGCCTGCGAGGAATCTCAACTATTCAAAGAGAAACGATATCCTTCGTAAAACTCAGGATGACAGAAAGAGCAGAATGACAAAAAGATAGAAAATCATGGGTTTCTGAATGGTTTTCAGAAGGCCTTTTCAATCTATTTCTTTTGTGCTATAATAAAAACTATGAAAAAAGCTTGGGGAGCTTTTAAAAAATGGTTCATTCCGCATCAGGAGAACGATCATAAGCCTCATATTTTGCGTTCACGAACCATTGTTGTGGCCTGTATCTTGGCGATTGCTATCGAATTTTTTTTCCTCTCCGATCTTTCCATGCCCGCTTTTCGTTCGCCGATCCTGGGCGATATTGTGGTAAGTGCACTTACGGACGGAACGAACTCTGCGCGTGTCACGAACGGTATGCCGTCGCTGGAGGTAAATCCTTTGCTCACTGAAGCCGCGCAGGAAAAAGCGAATGATATGGCGGCGAACGGCTATTTCGCCCATACGAGTCCTGCGGGTCTTACGCCATGGCATTGGTTCGAGAATGTCGGTTACGATTTCACTTACGCCGGAGAGAATCTTGCGGTTGATTTCAGTGATTCGCAGGACGTGATAACGGCATGGCTCAATTCGCCTGAACATCGTGCGAATATTATGAATCAGAACTTCACGCAGATCGGCATCGCGATCGCGACGGGAACGTATAACGGCCAGCCGGCGGTCTTTGTCGCAGAGGAATTCGGTACACCGTCAGTTTTGATGGCCGAAGCGGAAGCGGCAGGATCCGGATTGTCATCGGGCACGCAATCGACGCCCAAAGTGGAGCCGACCGTGATATCGACATCGGAATCGCAGACATCAAGTTCAGATCAGATGTTCGTTGCCGTGAAGGGTGCGTCGGTCAAGGCGGTATCTGCGGCTCCGAAGATTACCGCCGCCGCAAAAGCGAAAACAGTTTCCGTTTCAGCTAATGTTTCGCCCATATCTATTGCGCCCGTGACCAGTTCCGGACCGAGCGCGGTTTCGGCGAAAATATCTGTCGCATCCGTCACCACATCTGCAGTAGATGAGGTCACGGAATCCGTGGCGAAGACCAGTGTGGTTCAACAGGTGATCGCAAATCCAAAGAGCACCGTGAACAGCATCTATCTCCTTATGGCATTGGTTTTCGCGTTCGCACTTCTCTTGAATATTTTTGTGAAGATCCGCGTTCAGCATCCTGATGTCATCATGGGCGGCGTTATCGCCATCTCGCTTGCCGGCATATTCATCGTTTTGAACCAACTCATTTTCTTATCCGCAGTGATCAAATAGAACCCATCCCCAAAATACTCACACGGCTTTTCCGACAAGATTCGGCTGCAAACAGAGAGTTCCTCTTCGAAAGAGCTTTGCTATTCCTTCATCGGAAGGTCTCGGTTTTCGCTCGAATCTGTTTCGAAATATCCATGTGAGTATTTTGGGGATGGGTTCTAGATTTTCTTTTTCGGAGACAATCCTTATCAAAACCGGTATTTTTTAGTATCCTTATCTTGATATGAAATTATCCATAGGCATCGTGGGGCTTCCGAACGTCGGGAAATCGACGCTGTTCAAACTGCTCACCAGGCAGGATATTCTGATCGCGAACTATCCGTTCGCCACGATCGATCCGAACGTTGGCATTGTGCCGGTGCCGGACGAGCGGCTCGAAAAACTGAACGAACTCAGCAAATCGAAGAAAAAGATCCCGGCAGTCGTCGAATTTTACGATATCGCCGGCTTGGTGAAGGGCGCGAGCAAGGGCGAAGGTCTCGGCAACCAATTCCTATCGCATATCCGCGAAACGCAGGCGATCGTCACGGTGTTACGCGTGTTCCAGGACCCGGACATCATCCACGTGGAAAATTCCGTGGATCCTTTGCGTGATCTTGAGATCATCAATACGGAGCTCATTTTGAAAGATCTTGACGCGGTCGAGAAGCGACTTGCGAAAGCCGAATCGGAAGCGCGGAGCGGAAAAAAGGAAGCGATCAGTGATCGTGATTTTCTTGTGAATATAAAAAATATTCTCGAGGCAGGGGAATTGTTGATCTCAAATTCCGATCCTCATTTGCTCGGTCGCTTGAATGAGCAAATGAAAGACTTGAATCTGCTCACGGCGAAGCGGCAGATCTATCTTTTGAACGGTACGGAAAGCGATGTTCCGGCAGCGCTTATTGAAAAAATAAAGACGATCGGCGCAGATTATGTGATCGCGGACGTCGCGAACGCCGAGAGTATTCCGGAGCTCATCAAAAAAGCCTACGCCGTTCTTGATCTGATCAGTTTTTTCACGACTGGCGAGGACGAGACGCGGGCATGGACCATAATGCGCGGCACGAAGGCGCCGCAGGCGGCCGGCGTCATTCATACCGATTTCGAGCAGAAATTCATCCGGCTTGAGGTCGTTCCGACCGAAAAACTTTTAGAGGCCGGTAGTTGGAGTAAGGCAAAACAGAAAGGCTGGCTTCGCGTGGAAGGAAAGGACTATGTAGTTGCGGACGGAGACGTCATCGAGGTGCGGCACGGATAAGAGAACCTGTTCTAAAGAATTCAAAAATATTGCGCAAAAGCTTTTGTTTTTTTGCGTCGCCCATTCTCATATTCTTAAGAACATGAGAATGAAGATTTCTATGGCAAAGCCGACGGAGTATTGTATTTATTCAAAATGGCTAGAACCTATCTCAAAAATAGACATTCGGATATCGCGAGGGATTTCCGAGCGAGCGGGACGAACTTCCGACGAAGGAATAGCGGCGCTCTTTCGAGGAGGAATTCGTTCCCGCGGAGCCGGAAATAACCGCGAGAGCCAGATGAATATTTTGGAGATAGGTTCTAGTGATAGTCCATTTTTCGGTCAAGCACCGCTTGTGCTTTTTTTCTTGCGGTTGCAGGATCGATGCTTTCTGTTTCTAGCGCCTGTTCGATCTGATTAAGTTCGTCCATCTCTGAATCGTTCCCACCCATGACAGCTATCTCCTGGCGGATATAGGCGATCTGATCCAAGGTGTCCTGACGAGGGTTTTTGTTGTGATATTTTTCCGGAGGCGTTTCCATTGAATTGATGGGCATATTTCTATTATAGCAAGATTTCTGTCTTCTTAAAGTGAACAAAATCTTTCAAGAGTGGGCATATGGTAGAATAAGAACATGAAAATCCAGAACTTCGATCAATTGGCGATTACGCCTGCGCGGCGGGCATTGCTGGGGATCGCGGAAGCAGGATTCGAAGCCATTGATACGGGAAACGTGATCCGTAAAATGATCTCTTGCGATCATGACATACTCTTGATCGCCGGCGAATTGATCGATTTGAAGCAGGTGGATCGATTGGTTTTCATTGCCGTCGGAAAATGCGCTGCGGATGCCGCAGTGGCGGTCGATGGGATCCTGGATGGCCGTATTTCGCGCGGCGTGGTGCTTGATGTGAAAAAATGTCCCGCTTTGACGAACATGAAGATATTCTGCGGAACGCATCCCTTGCCGTCGGACGATAATATCGCAGCGACGGAAATGATCGTGGAGAATCTGAAGGACCTGTCGGAGCGGGATCTCGTGATCTTTGTCATTTCCGGCGGCGGTTCGACGTTGCTTTTTTTGCCGCAGGATCCGAAGGATCGCGAGGAAGTGGCGATATTCAATGCGATGACGAATGCCGGAGCCACGATCGAGGAATTG
>CAZWWZ010000048.1:0-6940 GCA_964637795.1 uncultured Candidatus Saccharibacteria bacterium
GACGACGACAAAATGTGCTATACTGACCATATGACACTTCTGCAAAAGATAACGGAGGATATGAAGGCCGCAATGAAAAGCGGCGACCATGCTCGCGTTGATGTTCTGCGATTCATGATGGCCGGCATCAGGTCGGCGGAAAAGGATAAATATGCGAAAACGCCCGACGTGCCGATGACCGATGAAGAGGCGGTTGCGGTGCTTCAAAAGGAGGTGAAGCGGCGCAAAGAGGCGATCGAGCTTTTTAAGAAAGGAAATCGCGAGGATCTCGTAAATAAGGAAGATGCGGATCTTGCGGTGATCGCAACGTATGTCCCGAAGGAGCTTTCGCCGGAAGAGATCGAGAAAGTAGTTGACGACCTCAAGGCAAAAGGATTTTCAGATTTCAACGTATTGATGCGCGAATCTATGAAAGAGCTGAAGGGCCGTGCGGACGGCAAGATGGTGGGAGAGATCGTGAAGAAGAAGTTGGGATAGTTTGAAATTTCTGTAAAAATTATATTATCCCGTCGTCCTCCGCGATCCTTCTGTCATCCTCCGCGGAGGCGGAGGATCCGTGCTTTCATTATTTATGCAAGAAGCACGGGTGGTCCCGCTCCCGGGACCATGACGAGATAAATCTAAATCATGCAAACCGAAAAAGATCTTCAGAAACTTGCGGCAAAGGTGTTAAAAACGCTTGGCGTGCGGCCTGCCTTGCTTGATATCATCCTTTTGCCGAACGCCGACATGAAGCGCATGAAATGGCGCTTGATGAGGAAGCGGACGGAGCCGAACGTGATCTCGTTCCCGGAACCGGCGTGGTTCCCCCATCCTGAAGCGAAGCGGCGTTATCTAGGTGAGGTCTATTTGAACAAGGATATCCTCAAAAAGAGCCCTAAGCGCGCTCTGCCGCTTCTTCTGCATGGTATGCTCCATCTTTTAGGCTATGACCACATGGAAAAGAAAGAGGCCGCTTCCATGGAACGGCTGGAGCAAGAGGTAATAGGGAAATTGGCGGCCCGACATCGATAATTTCTCTATCATCCTCCGCGATCCTGTCGTCATGGTCCGGTTCTGCCGGACACCCGTGCTTTTAAGAAGAAGATCGGAAGCACGGATCGTCCCGCTCCCGGGACGACGACGGAAAGATCGATCGTCGGTGCATTTTTTCCATTGTCTAGCGCTTATCTGGCATGTTATAATTACTATAAATAATGTCAGTATTTTCTTTTTTCACCAAGCCTGAAGCAGCAGGGGATGATATCGAGCATAAAGCGCTCAATATCATTTTGGACGACATGCCGAACGCGATCATTGTTTATGATAGCGATTTTAAGGTCGTCCGATTCAACAAGCTGGCAGAACAGCTTTTTAAGCTCGCATCGGCTGACGTCGTGGGGCACGTGCTTTCTCCGCGCGACGCTGCGACGCCCGGGTGGCAGATCCTCGCGCAAACCGTTTTCTCGTCGCTCGCGCCCCGCGTTGTGCAGGTATCCCAGGAAGGGGAGAAGCCGGAGATCTATGATCTTTCATTTACGGAGCAGGAACTGGAGCTCAGGGTGATGACCATCATGGTGCCCGATGCTGCGGGAAAGCCGGGCATGTTTTTGAAGGTGATCGTGGACCGGTCGCCGCTCATCGCGGCGCTCCGCTCGAAGAGCGAGTTCATTACGGTCGCGTCGCACCAGTTGCGCGGACCCATGACGGATGTCAGCTGGGCGCTCCAGTCGCTGCAGGGTGAAACGGGATTGAGCGATACCGGTAAACTGATCGTGACGAACGCGCTTGCGGCTGCACGCGGCCTCATCGACAGGATCGAAGACCTGTTGAGCGTCGCCAAGATGGAAGAAGGAAAAACAGGATATGCTTTTGAAGATAAGGACCTTTCTGATTTTGTGGGAAAGGTTTTGGCCGGCGTCCTTCCTGCGGCACAGAAGGCGGGCATCAAGCTTTATTTTGATCGACCAACAGGAACCATTCCCCATGTGATGATCGATGAAAAGCGCCTTTCGATCGCTCTTACGAATTTCCTCGAAAACGCGATCCGGTATAACGTCGCGAACGGGGAAGTGATCGTCCGGATCGAGCAGGTCGTGGGGAAACCGTTCGTCGAGGTGAGCGTTCGGGATACGGGTATCGGTATCCCTCAGGAAGCGATCCCGAACCTTTTCAAGAAGTTTTACCGTGCCGATAACGCGGTTGCCTCGCAAACAGAAGGGTCAGGGCTTGGTCTTTACATCGCAAAGGGCATCGTCATGGCGCATGGCGGCGAGGTTGGGGTTGAGTCCGAGATAAACCGCGGTACGATCATGCATTTTACCCTGCCGACCGATCCGGCGCTGGTTCCGAAGCGCGAAGCCGAAACGCAGGGCTTTTTGGCGTAATTATCGAAGTTCGACTTCGATAATTTAGGATTTTTCTGTCGTCCCCGCGGAAGCGGGGATCCAGGGAAAAAGAAACCTGGATTCCCGCATGCGCGGGAACGACAAGGATTTTTGATACAGAACCCCTTTTTTGCCCCACGGGCGTTGGTGAGTTATACTTTTAAAAACTCTCATGAAAAAACCAACACGGGCTCCTGCGGGATCATCGAATAAAAGAACCAAATATATTTTTGTCGTCGGCGGCGTGATGTCGGGTGTTGGTAAGGGGATTACGACGGCATCCATCGGCAAGATCCTTCAGGCGCGCGGTATTCGCGTGACGGCCATGAAGATCGACCCTTATGTGAACGTGGATGCAGGCACGATGAACCCTACTGAACACGGCGAAACCTTCGTGCTCGATGATGGCATGGAATGCGACCAGGATATGGGCAATTATGAGCGGTTTCTCGATAAGGATCTCTCCCGCGCGAATTACATGACAACGGGAAGTATCTATCTCGAAGTGATCCAACGCGAGCGTAATCTTGAATTCGGCGGAAAATGCGTTTCGGTGGTGCCGTATATCCCGCTTGAAGTGATCAGCCGGATCAATCGCGCGGCGAAACTTGCGAATGCCGAAGTGGTGCTCATCGAGGTGGGGGGCACGGTCGGCGAGTACGAGAACATTCTTTTTCTGGAAGCGGTACGCATGCTCCGGTCGGCGCATCCGGAAGACGTTCTGTTGTGTCTCGTGAGCTACATCCCATCGCTTTCTGCGGGCGGTACCGAGCTCAAGACGAAGCCGACCCAGCACGCGGTGCGCGATCTCAATTCCGTCGGCCTTCAGACCGATATCATTTTCGGCCGCGCGCCGGTGCCGCTCGACAAAAAGAGAAAAGAAAAGATCTCTTTGATGTGCGGTGTCACGGAAGATGACGTCATCTCGTCGCCGAACGCGGACAGCTTATATGACGTCCCGCTCAATTTCGAGAAAGAACAGTTGTCCGATCGGATCCTTATGAAGCTTGGCCTCAAACCGCGGGCGCACGATCTTGCGCCGTGGAAGGCTCTTTCGCATACGATCCGCACCTCGACCAAGGAGGTGAGGATCGGCGTGGTGGGAAAATATTTCGATTCCGGCGACTTTATGCTGGCCGATTCTTATATCTCCGTGATCGAAGCGATCCGCCATGGCGCGGCGGCCGCGAAGCGAAAGCCGATCATCGAATGGATCGAGAGCGAGCAGTTCGAAAAGGATCCCGCTTCCGTAAAGCAGCTTTCGCGATATGACGGTATTATCGTGCCGGGTGGGTTCGGTGCGCGGGGCGTCGAAGGCAAGATAACCGCGATCAAATATATTCGCGAGCATAAGATACCGTATCTCGGCCTGTGCTATGGCATGCAGCTTGCTACGGTCGAGTTCGCGCGTCATAAAGCCGGACTCAAGGGTGCCCATACGACCGAGATCAATCCGACAACGCCATATCCGGTGATCGATATCATGCCGGATCAGAAAAAGAACATGGCCGATAAGAGTTTTGGAGCCACCATGCGGCTTGGCGCGTATCCTGCGGCGATTGAGGAAAAGACGGTTGCGTTCGGTGCCTACGGAAAACATCTCATTTCGGAGCGCCATCGCCATCGCTACGAGGTGAATCCGAAATACATCGAAGTCCTGAAGCAGCATGGTTTGGTCTTTTCGGGATTTTCACCGGATCGCCGCCTTATGGAGATCATGGAATTGCCAAAGAGCGTGCATCCTTTCTTCGTCGGTACGCAATTCCATCCCGAGCTGAAGTCCCGTCCGCTTTCTCCGCATCCGCTTTTCAGGGCGTTCATGAAAGCGGCTGCTGAGAAGGGAAAGTAGAATAATTTTCCGTCATGGTCCGCGGAGGCGGACCATCCGCGCTTTCGAATTTCTTTTGGAAAGCACGGACCCTCGCCTCCGCGAGGGCGACAAGGATGAGTTAACGATTATAACTATTCATGACCATTTTTCTTTACGGGCCTGACGATTATCGCCGAACGCAGAAGAAGCGGGAGCTGATCGCTGAATTTTCCAAAAAGCGTTCCGATAAGGGGATCGGTTCTTTTGATCTTGCGGAAAGTGGCGCGAGCGAAGAACTCGAAACATTTCTGGAAAATCAGTCGCTTTTTGAAAGCGCGAAGTTTGCCATCATTGATAATGCCTTTGAGATCGAACCGGCGCGATTTGCGAAAATAATAAAGCCGTATACCGAAAGTAAAACGGTAACTTTGCTCATTTCTGAAAAGGAGAAGCCGGTAAAGGCGCTCGCGTTTTTACTGAAGAAGCCGGTCCTGTTCCAGGAATTCAAAAATCTTACCGGTGCGTTTTTTGAAAATTTTGTTGTTTTGGAAGCGAAGAAGAACGGCATTTCCTTGGACGCTCCGGCGGCACGTTATCTTGCGGCTGTCTTTGCGGGCGATGCGTGGGCTCTTGCGACGGAGATGCAGAAGCTCGCTTCATTGAAATCAAAGATAACCAAGAAAGACCTTGATGCGTTCGATTTTGAGATCGCGCCGGCCTATTGGCCGTTGCTTATGGGCGTGCGCAGTCCCGATGCGCGGAACCGGTTTACGGCGCTCGAAACGCTTCTCGCAAGCGGCGATCCGCCGCCAAAGATATTCAATATTCTGGCATCCCAATGGCGCGAAAAAACAAACCAGATGGCGGAATACGATTTTGCCATAAAATCAGGCAAGCTCGAATACGACGATGCGCTTCTCGCGCTCGTGCTCTAAAACATATTCTATTTCATGTTGTGGCAATTTTGTCATCGGAGGATCCGTGCTTTTATCATTCACGCAAGAAGCACGGGTAGTCCGGCTTCCGGGATCATGATTTCGCCATACCTTTTTCTGCAACTATTTTTTTGTTGAAATAGTAATAGGTATAGATGCGGTCTGTGTAAAACGTAATTTTCATATGATCGCAACGTGCTATACTTATAGATATATCAAAAACATGCCAAGAAAATTTTTAAGAGCAATGTGCGGTGCCGTGATCATGGCGGCCGGGTTTTTTGCCGTAGCGACGAGCGCTTATGCGGCTACGCCGTCAGTCGTGAGCGTAAAATTGACCGGATCGAATACCCTGACGGTGATCTATTCGGAGCCGGTGACTACGAATAGCTGGGATTATACGAATTTTACGGGCAACCTGAGCGGGCTTGGCGTTACTTCGATCAGCGGTTCGGGAAGCAATGTCATTACGCTTACGCTCTCCGGCGCACCGACGGTTTCCGTGGGGACGTCCGGATATCTTACGATCGGAACAGGGGTCGTGAGCGTCAGCACGCAGTCCGCTTTTCCGGGCGGGACCTATAACGTGACCAGCGCCCAGGCACCGATCCTTTCTTCAGTGTCCGTGACCGTGACCAATACTGGGAGCACCTTTTCGACGACCGGAAGCCAGATCATGCTTACGTTCAGCACGAACGAATCCATAGTGAATCCTACGGTAACTTTACTTGGCCATACGATCGGGGTCAGCGGTACGGGACCCGGTCCGTACTCCGTCAATTACACGCTCGTGAGCGGGGATGCGCAGGGAACGATCAATGCGACCATCAATTTCACCGACATGAACGGCAATTCGGGCAGCGCTACCGTGAGCGTTTTAAGTAATGGCGCTGCGAGCACGGGAAGCACGAGCGGCTATATCACTTCAAATGCCAATTCTACGGGCGTGTTGAGTGCGGGCAATTCGATCATATTCACGCTGGTTCCTTCAGTCGCCGAACCGAACGCCAGGGCGGTAACGGGATCTTATAATGGCGTGCCGCTTTCGTGGTATACGACGAACAACGGGGCAACCTATACGGCCGTGTATACCGTGGCCATCGGGCAGAGCAATACGACCTATCCGCTGCAGATCAGCGGTGTTTCGCTCACGGACCAGTATGGCAATAATGTCGGCCCATTCTCCGGTTCCGATGTCCAAAAGACGATCAGTGCCACGGCCGTAACGGGGCCTATCACCATTTATCAGGCGGCTGCGGTTACGACGCCGACCACGAATTCGATGCCGAGCTATGGGTTTGTTGCCACAGAATCAGGAACTATTCATTACGGCGGAGACTGCTCGAGTCCGACCACGGCTGCCGCATCAGGTTTGAACACGGTGGTTTTCAATGCGCTTACAAACGGAACCCACAGCAATTGCACGATCACGGTGACGGACGCTGCCGGGAATGTCAGTAATCAATTGGTGATTTCTCCGTTTACTGTAAATACTTCAGGATCGACAACCGCGACGACGGCAACAACGACCACGACAGCAACCTCGAGCAGTGTTGATGCCGAGATACAATCTTTAGAGAGTCAGCTTGCCGCATTGCAGAACCAAACAAGCAGCAGCTCCGTGGCGACGAGCTCATACCAGTTCAATAATTTCTTGGGCGTGGGATCGCAGAGTGCGGATGTGACGGCGCTACAGCAAAGGCTTACCAAGGACGGTTTCTATTCAGGATCCATCACCGGATATTTCGGAACACTGACGGAAGCGGCCGTGAAGGAATATCAGGCGGCAAATGGCATCACGCAGGCTGGCTATGTTGGTCCCGGCACGC
>CAZWWZ010000049.1:0-6647 GCA_964637795.1 uncultured Candidatus Saccharibacteria bacterium
CGGCGGCGAGGCGTCCTTGGCGAACATGACGCCCTATATCACGTCGAAATTCACCACGTTTATCGCGAACGACTATATGCGACCGATCATCGGCCAGCCGAAGTCGGCTTTTAATTTCCGCGAAGCGATGGATTCGGGAAAGATCATTCTCGTGAACCTTTCCAAGGGGCGCATCGGCGATCTGAACGCGCAGCTCTTGGGCCTCATCATCACGGGGAAAATACTCATGGCTGCCCTTTCCCGCGCGGATATTTCGGAGAGTGAGGCGCGGCGGGATTTCTACCTCTACATCGACGAGTTCCAGAACTTCGCGACCGATTCGATCTCGACGATCCTTTCCGAGGCGCGTAAATATCGGCTTGATCTCGTGGTGGCGCATCAGTTCATCGCCCAGCTGGATGAGAAGATCCGTGATTCGGTTTTCGGAAATGTGGGATCGATCCTTGCGTTCCGAGTCGGTCCGCAGGACGCGGAATTTCTGGAGAAGCAATTCGAACCGGTTTTCAGCCGTAACGATCTTATCAATATCGACAACTTGCGGGCATATGCGCGGCTTTTGATCGACGGACAGACCTCGCGCGCTTTTCTCATGAAGATCGGTACGGAATCATGGACCGGCGGCGACAAAGATATCGCAGCGAAGATGAAAGAATATTCGCGCATGAAGTACGGCGAGGATCGACAGACGATCGAAGACGGCATCTATCGTCGTTTGCGGGAGTGATCGTTTTTTGATGTAATGTCGCGCTAATTTTGGAAAAATAAAATTATGATTCGTTTTCTCAGTAAGATCGATCCAAAGAAGCTGCAGAAAAAGACCGTACTTTTGCGGCTCGATTTCAATACTGAAGATGATTGGCGGATGCGTGCCGTTCTTCCGACGATTAAATTTTTATTAAAGAACGATTGCAAAATTATAATTTTGAGCCATCGCGGCAGACCCCACTCCACCGAAGCGGCTTCGCGGGGCAAACCCCTTAGATTGAGTGGAGCGGATAGAGGGTTCAGTTTAAGGAAGGATGCCGTCGAGCTTGTGCGACTTTTGAGGCGCGAAGTTGCGTTCATTGATCATTTTGATTTTACGCGCATCAAAAAGATGGTCGCCAGTGCGCCGCAGGGATCGATCTTTCTTCTCGAAAACCTTCGATTTATAAAAGGGGAAGAAAAGAACGATCCGAATTTCGCGGAAAAGCTTGTATCGCTCGGGGATATTTATGTGAACGACGCTTTTGCGGTCTCGCATCGGGCAAACGCTTCGGTTGCGGCGATAACGAAATTCCTCCCGAGCTATGCCGGTCTCGAACTGGAAGCTGAGATCGCGCATCTTTCGCGGGTCATGATCCGGCCGAAGCGGCCGCTTATCATGATTGTCGGGGGGGCAAAGGTTTCCGATAAGTTGGATGTTCTGCGCTATTTCCGCAATAAAGCGGATAAGTTTCTCCTTGGTGGCGGTCCGGCAAATACGATGCTTGCTGTTCGTGGCGTGGAAGTCAAGAAGTCATTGAAGGACATGAGTGATCTCGGCGAAATCAAAAAAATCGCTTGTTATTCCAACATGATCCTACCGGTCGATTGTGCATGGCGTAAGGATGCGATCGTGGATATCGGCCCGAACACCAGAAAACTTTTCATCAAGGAAATCAGCAGGGCGGCAACGATCGTCTGGAGCGGTCCGCTCGGCTTGATCGATGTGAAGCCTTACGGTGAAGGCTCTCTCGCCATTGCAAAGGCGATCGGCAAAAATAGAAAAGCGCTTTCTGTCGCGGGCGGCGGAGAAACGGTGATGTTCATCAAAAAATCACGGCTTGATAAGAAGTTCACTTTTATTTCGACGGGCGGCGGCGCGATGCTCGATTTTCTTGCCGGCAAAAAACTTCCAGGCATTGAAGCATTGAAAAACAAATGAAATACAAGGATTTTTTCACAAAAGAAAGAGTGCGGTCGCTCTGTGTGGCGTTGGTGCTTCTCGCGCTCGCGCTTACGTTCCAGTATTATGCGAGCGCATATTCAACGCGCAACGCCAACCGTTTCGTGGGCGATATTTTCCTCGACAATCTGCCAGTGGTCAATATGAACGGCGTTATCATTGAGGGTGCGCTTCTGCTCATTGTTATTTCCATGGTTCTTGTTCTTTGTAAGCCGAAATATCTTCTTTTTACCCTGAAGGCAGTCGCGATTTTTATCGCGATCCGTGCGTTTTTTGTTGCAGTGACACATCTTGGTATTTATCCTGATCAGATCGTTCCCGACAGCAACGGTTTTCTCGATCGTATTTACCTTGCACTGAACTTGCAGGCGGGATATTTCTTCTCGGCGCATACGGGATTGCCGTTTTTACTTGCGCTCATTTTTTGGGATAAACGGTTCTGGCGGATATTCTACTTCATCGTGTCGGCGATCATGGGTATCTCGGTTCTCTTGGCTCACGTGCACTATTCCATTGATGTTTTTGCCGCGCCATTCATGACATACAGTATTTTCAAGCTTGCGGAGTATCTCTTTTCGGACGATTATAAACTTATTGAGGGTTGAAATAATTTAAAAATTTTTATTTGTCGTTCCCGCGAAGGCGGGGATCCAGGAATAAAGAATCCGGATCCCGTTTCGATGGGATGATGCTACGAATCATGACCTACGATCTTTATTTTCACAATGATTTTGACGGCTGGGCTTCGGCGGCGGTCATGCTGTCGTTCCTTGAGGGCCGCGGCGACCGCGTCGGGCATTTTGCTCCCGTGGACCACGATCTTCAGCCCCAGTGGCTCGATGATGCTTTTTTTAAAAAGCATCATCTCTTCAAAGGAAAACGGAACGCGCCTATCGTGCTTGATTTCCCGTTTCATCCCGGTACGGCATTTTGGTTCGATCATCATCCGACGGCTTTCAAAAAAGAGGCATGGCAGAAGAAATTCCATGAAGATGCCGAGCATGCCTACCGGCCTCGATATTTCTCATGTTGCCATATGGCATATGCTACGCTCAAAAGGAATTTTAAGTGGCAGCCGCCTGCGTATTTGAGCGGATTGATCGTTTGGCTCGATATTATTGATGGTGCGCGATATGTTTCGGCCAAGCAGACGATCCTCATGAAGGAGCCGGCGTTCGCGATCGACAGCTTCATTGATGCACAGAAGGGAGACTCCAAAAATGCAGAATGGTTGGTTCGGCGTTTGGCAACGACGCCTTTCAAAGAGGTCGCCAAGATCCCGAGAGTCGCGGCGGCAGGCAAGAAGGCGAGGCAACGTGCCGTTCGGGACGTTGATTTCTATCAGAAAAACCTTGCCGTGATCGGAAACGCCACGTTGATCGATCTTGTTGGTCATTCCGATAAAATGCTTCGCTATGCGCCTTATTATCTTTTTCCGAAACTGCGCTATAGCGTGCGCATAAATATGAAGGGATCGTTCTATCATATCGGTGTCGGAGAGAATCCATGGTTTGCCAGAAAGGGGAGGATCCATATCGGGCAACTGATGAAGAAATATGGCGGCGGCGGCCATAGCAGCGCCGGTGCGGCCGAGTTCAAAACGAAAGAGGATATGGAAAAAGCGAAGGAAGAAATAATTGCCGTGCTGAATAAAAAATAAAAGAATTCTTTTCTGTTCTGTCGCCTTCGCGAAGGCGAAGGACCGTGCCTTAAAATAAAAGACAGGAAGCACGGGGTCCTCCGCCTTCGCGGAGGATGACAAATACTTTTAAAAAAGCAATTTATACCATGTCTCCGAAAAAGAAAAAATATTATGCTTATCTTTTACCGAATGGGACATCGGGTGTCACGGACGATTGGGGTGTTTGCGAAAAGATAGTTTCCGGCGTTGTGGCGGCAAGATATCGAGGATTTACTTCAAGGAACGACGCGCGCATGTGGCTTGAAGGAGGTGCCCGCTATGAAACGAAGATCCATAAAAAATTGGAACCAGGTATTTATTTTGATGCCGGGACGGGACGGGGCGAAGGCGTCGAGGTGAGCGTTACCGATGAGCGTGGAAAGAATCTTCTACATAAGGCATTGCACGAAAAAGAGCTGAATCGTTTCGGAAAGCATCTTATCCGTCACGACGAGGCCACAAACAATTATGGCGAACTTTTGGCTCTGCGGTATGCGCTCGAAATAGCCAAAAAAGAAAAGGTTAAAAAAGTGTTCGGAGACAGTAAACTGGTCATTGAATATTGGTCGCGTTACCGCGCAAAGCGCAAAGAACTTTCCGCCGAAACGGTCAAGCTGATCGACGAGGTTGCGGCGTTACGTGAACGATTTGAGGCGGCCGGTGGTTCCGTCGGTCGGATATCCGGCGACGATAATCCTGCGGATCTGGGATTCCATCGATAAAGGTTTTTTTCTGTCGCCTTCGCGGAGGCGAAGGACCGTGCTTTAAAATAAAAGACAGGAAGCACGGGGTCCTCCGCCTCCGCGGAGGATGACGAAATTATTCTTCCTATAGTTCAAAATGATAAATACGTTATGTGCTAAAATAAAGAAATGAGGGAGAAAAATAATGGCCAATCGCTGGTTGAGGTGCTGATCGCCGTCGCGATCGGCGCCATCCTTATTACCGGTGGCGTTATGCTTATCGTTCCGGCATTGCAGTCGAACTCACAAGCGACAAAGGTGCAGGCGGCATCGTTGCTCGGCAAACAATTACTTGATAATGTGCGGGTCTGGTCGGAAGGAAATTGGAACAATGTGCTCGCGCTTTCGACGGGGACATCGTATGCATATTATATGAATACTTCGATTTCGCCGTTCACCGTTGCGACCGGGACGGAATCGATCGTGGTCGTGACCAGTACGGTTTCAACGTCATCGTTAACCTCGGGACTTGTCGGATATTGGCCATTCGACGAAGGAACGGGAACGGTGGCCTATGACTATAGTGGGAATAATGTTGTATTGAATTTAACTAACTCGCCGTTGATTACATGGCAGTCAGGAAAAATCGGCGCCAGCGCAATAAATTATGCCGCTTCAGTCCCGACGAACTGTACATCCGGACCTGGCGTGCAATCACCCAGTGTGCCATCAATCATCCAAAATCTTCCATCGGGTAATTTTAGCGTTTCATTTTGGGCGCAGAATCCGTCAAGTCATATAATGTTTCATCTACTGACGAATATGACTGTTTCGGGTAATTTTCAAGGGATTTATTTTACCGCTGGTACTGTGGCAATAGCAAACAATAGCGGCGTGAATACCGGGTTTTCTTTTTCGGTACCCGGCACTACGGGATGGCATTTATTTACTTACGTATTCAATCTTAGTTCATCGAGCCAAACAATGTATGAAGACGGAGTATCTGAGGGTTCAGGAAGTCTAAGCGGTTCATACGGAACTGTCAGTCAAATAAATGTTGGTGATTATGCCACGAGCTGTTCAGATGCAGCAGCTGGTTCAACTTTTGACGATGTCCGCGTCTATAATCGCGCGCTTTCCACAACAGAGATATCCCAGCTCTATGCGCTCGGGCAATCGAATGTGACCTATACCCGCTATTTCTATCTTTCGGATGTCTATCGCGATGGTTCGGGGAATATCGTGACGAGCGGCGGAACGTATGATCCTTCGACAAAACAGATAACGGTCGTTTATAGCTGGCCGAACGGTCCGGTCAATACGATGACGACCTATATTGTCCGCGGCAGGGATAATGTTGTTTCACAGAACGGCTGGTCGGGCGGTCCTGGAGTGACCACGCCGGAAACGTCGACAAACAATCAATTCGCAAGTTCGACGAATGTCGATTATCAGACGTCGACCGGAGCGATCTACGTTGCCATACCGGGATATTAAAAACATGAAGATTTTATTTTTAAAGCACGGGTCGTCCCGTCGAAGTTCATCCTCGACCCGATCAGGGGGGGGCGATGACGGAAAAACAATGAGAAAGAATGAAAAGAGGCGGTCATGGTCCGGCCTGGTCGGACCATCCGTGCTTTTCGGTGCATTGTTTATTCTTGCGGGATCTTTATTCTCGTTCTTCTTTCTTCCTTCTTCTGCCCTTGCCGTAACGAATATCAGCGCAACGACCACGCAGCATTGGGCATGGAACGATCTGGTCGGCTGGATGAATTTTTACAGCGAGGCGAACATCAATGTGACGCCGACCCAGCTTACGGGTTACGCCGATTCATCGATCGGTCCTATTTCGCTCGATTGCGCAACCTCGCCGGCCGGTAATATTTGCTCTTCACAGAATAGCAATTACAAAGTGACCAATAGCGGCGGCGGATCACTTTCGGGATGGGCATGGAACGATTCGGTCGGCTGGATCAGTTTTAGCTGCCAAAATACCGGTGGTTGCGGCACGTCGAACTACGGGGTTTCGATCTCGAACGGAGTTTTCAGCGGATGGGCATGGAACGACGTGATCGGCTGGATCAGTTTCAATTGTTCCAATACCGGTGGTTGCGGCACGTCGAACTACAGCGTGGTGACAAGCTGGCTGCCGGTCGCTGCGACCGGCATGCTTGATTCGGCGACGTTCGATACGTCATCGACCGGGGCGCAGCTGAATTCCGTGGTTTGGCAGGGATCGATGAATAGTTGCGCGACGTGCGGGGTCGCGTTCCAGTTTGCTGCATCGAACAGTTCGAGCGGGCCATGGACATTTACCGGTTACGACGGAACGGTGAACACTACCTATCCTCAA
>CAZWWZ010000050.1:0-6527 GCA_964637795.1 uncultured Candidatus Saccharibacteria bacterium
TTCCCGAACCAATCCAGAACGTTGCCGACGAGCTGTCAAACCTGCCGTCAATCGGGCCGCGACAGGCCATTCGCCTTGCTTTCTATCTTATCGGCGAAAAAACGGAGGATGTCCACAAGCTTGCCGTGAACATCAATAACCTACGCAAACTGAAAATCTGTAAACATTGTTTCTTTCCGCATCAAAACGCCGGCGATCTTTGCGACATCTGCAACAACCCGAACCGCAATCAAAACGTCATTATGATCGTCGAAAAGGAAACCGATCTCATTTCGCTCGAGAATACCAAAAAATTCACCGGCCGCTATTTCATCACCGGCCCCATCCCAAAGACCGGATTTCTCGAAAATGGACAGAGGAACCGCATAGAAAGCCTCAAAAAAAACATCGAACAGGATATGAAGGGTAAGGCGCATGAGATCATATTCGCGTTCAATCCCAGCTCACTCGGCGATTTCCAGGCGGCGACGCTCATGAAAGAGCTTGCGCCGTTCACCGAAAAGATGAGTCGGCTCGGCCGCGGTTTGCCGACCGGCGGCGAAATCGAATTCGCCGACGACGAAACCCTCGGCTCCGCGCTCGAGAGAAGGAATTGATGAAACCGCGATTTATCCAGGAAAATTGTATCGAGGGAAACAGAACCGATCTCCGGCAAGCGAATGTCGTATCGAAATATCGGCCGGATATTATCTTTTTCGAGCTTCCGGCAAGAAAAGGAAATCCTTCGCTTATTTTCAACCGCTATAGCATAGTTCAAAAACCATTCAAAGAAGTTGAACGCATAAAACATGATCTCAAAGCTGCCGCGAAAAGATTCCCTTACGCGCTTTCCGATGTCCGCACCTGGGAAAATATAGAACGGCTTTGGCGAGATGGCCGCAACGTTCTCCTCTTCAATATAGATGGTCAAGATGAAATGCGGCAGGATTATTTTCAACTTACCCGTAAGCTCACCTACGATCAACAGAGAAAACATTTACTTTTCTGGGTGCATTGCTATTTGAGGGAAATTCAGATGGCGAATTATATCCGCTCTATTTTAAAGAATTATAAAGGAAAAACGGCTCCGACTGTCGCGGTTTTTCTCCAAAGCATCCATTGGCGCCATGTTAAATTTCTCTTAAAAGATCCTTCCCAAAAAGAAATCTGGAAATATTATTTCGGTCGGTTTCCTAAAATAAATCCGGAAAATCTCGGTTTGGAAATTAAAAGGAAAAGCGATATTCATTACAAATATTGGAGGGAAATCTCGCCATTTTCTACATTAAAAAATCATTAAGTTTTATTTGACTTCGCGATTGTGGTTAATATCCTAAAGATAGGGTTTCAACCCTATGCCTTCAGGCTCGTGTCCTGCCCATTATCGCCTAATAGCGGAACAACAGAACCAGAAACAAGAGATTTCTCGCGAAACTCGAAATGATCTTATAAGTGATTATTCGAACCTATCTCACCCGTTCGATATCGGCGCCGAGGGCGCGGAGACGTTCATCGATGCGTTCATAGCCGCGGTCGATCTCGTCGACGCCGTCAATTTCCGATGTTCCGTCAGCCGTTAAGGCAGCAATGATATCAAGCATGCCCGAACGCAGGTCGCGCGTCTTCAGCTCGGCGGCATGAAGCTTGGTCGGACCTTCGATCACGGCATAGTGGTACAGTCCCCGTCCCGCAAAGCGGCATTTTTCGTCATCCGGGCAATCCGGCACGACATGGATCTTTGCGCCCATTTCGCTCAGGTCATTTGCATAACCGAACCGGTCTTCATAGATCGTTTCATGGATGGACGACACGCCCTCGGCCTGCGTCATGCAGACCACGAGCGGCTGCTGCCAATCCGTCATGAATCCCGGATGCACGTCGGTCGTCACAAAGACGCGATTCAGTTTCCCGTTGGGCACCCAAAACGTGATCCCTTCATCCCCTACTTCATATTCCGCGCCCATGCGGCGCACCACGTTCAGAAACGTTATCAAATGGTCCTGAATCGCACCTTTCACCAGGATCTTCCCGCGCGTCGCTATCGCGAGGCATGCAAACGATACCGCCTCGTTGCGATCAGGCAAGATGCGATGCGTCACACCGCGCAGTTTCTTCACGCCTTCGATCGTGATCGTGCGCGGCGGCGAAAGCTCGATGATCGCGCCCATATTCTGCAGCATCTTAATGAGATCAATGATCTCCGGCTCCGATGCGGCGTTTTTAATGACCGTTTTTCCATGCGCAAGCACCGCCGCAAGAATGGCGTTTTCCGTGGCTCCCACGCTCGGGAACCGCAATTCGATATTCGCACCATGCAACCCGTTCGGCGCCCACGCATGATAACTGTTCTTCGTGATCTGCAATTTCGCGCCAAGCTTTGCAAGCGCTTCAAGGTGGATATCGACCGGCCGCGCACCGATCTGATCGCCGCCCAAGACCGGCACTTCCGCCTCGCCCGCGCGCGCAAGGAGCGGACCCAAGGCCAGGATCGGTATGCGGTTCCGCCGTGTGAGCTGAAGCACGCGGCTGTTCTCTATTTTCGGCGTATGGATCTTTGCGGTTGAACCGAAAATGTCCACCTTACTGCCGATGGTCATGAGCAATTCCTTGATGATATCCACCTCGCCGATCGTAGGAAAATTCTTGAATACGCACGGTTCGTCGGTCAGAAGGGACGCTACCATCACTTTTGAAACCGCGTTCTTCGCCCCCGCGAGCGTTATTTCCCCATTCAATGGCTTACCGCCGGTGATTACGAATTTCATGAATAATAAATATCTTGAATTTTTATATGCAGGTCATCCTGAGCCGTGCGAAGGATCTATTTTTATTAATACCAGATTCCTCGACAAGCTCGGAATGACAAAGACAATCGCAACAGAAAAATAAAAAATTATCGCAACTTCCCCTCAATGAACTTTTCCAGATCTTCTATCTTTACCCGTTCCTGCGTCGCGGTATCGCGATCGCGGACGGTCACGTCGCCCTTTTCCAAAGTATCGAAATCGATCGTGATGCAATACGGCGTACCGATCTCATCCTGCGAATAATAGCGTTTGCCGATATTGCCGCGATCATCCCACGCGATCATGAATTTCTTATGCAGACTTTCATAAACCTCGCGCGCCTTCTTCACGAGATCTTCTTTATTGCGCAGAAGCGGGAAAACCGCCGCTTTGTACGGCGCGAGCTTCGGCGGGAAGCTCAATATCTTCCGATCGCCATCCTCGCGATAGAACTCGAACATGGCCGCGAGGAACAAGCGGTTGAATCCGCCGGAACACTCGATGATATACGGAAGGAACCGCTCACCGGATGCTTCGTCGAAATACGAAAGGTCGGTGCCGGAAAATTTCTGATGCTGGGTCAGATCGTAGTTGCCGCGATGATGCACGCCCTCGACCTCCTGAAACCCGATCTCGCCGAATTTGTATTGCACATCCCACGCGTCTTTCGCGTAGAACGCCCGCTCATCGGGATCATGCTGGCGCCACTTGATATCATCCGGCGAGAATCCCATGGCCTGCGTATAAAAATCCTGCCGATTCTTTTTCCAATACTCATACCACTGATCCGCCTCATCCGGCTTGCAGAAATATTGCACATCCATCTGCTCGAACTCGCGCGTGCGAAAAATGAAGTTCTTCACCGTGATCTCGTTGCGGAACGCCTTGCCGATCTGCGCAATACCGAATGGCAGCTTGCGATGCGTCGTCTCCAAAACCGGCTTCCAATCGACGTAAATGTTCTGACAGCTCTCCCCTTTCAGGTAGACAACCGACGCCTCATCTTCGACGGGGCCAAGATGGGTCTCTACGAGCAGATTGAAGCGCTTCGCTGATGAAAGCGGATTGCCGTCGGGGCTCTTTAAATTATGCTCCTTGATGATCGTATCGACCTCTTCCACTTTGAGCGCGCCGGCATTCTCGAGTATCTTCGCATCCTCGATCAGATGGTCCGCGCGATAGCGCTTGTGCGTCACGAGATCCTCCACAAGAAGATCGGAAAAACCGCCCACATGACCGGACGCCTCCCATACCTTCGGATGCATGAAGATCGCGCCCTCGATCTCCACCATGTCATCGCGCGATTCCACGTTCCATGCGCGCCATACTTTTTCGATATTCTTCTTCAAAAGGAATCCGAGCGGCCCGAAGTCGTACGTGGCCGCAAAACCGCCGTAGATCTCACTTGACGGGAACACGAAACCCCGCCGCCGACATAAGCTCACGATCTTTTCCATCGATATTTCTTTTTGGTCTGCCATATGAAAGATTAAAGCGTAATTAAAAGATATTTGCAATCGCAATAAAATCCAGCTTATTTTCTGTCATCCTCCGCGCAGGCGGAGGACCCGTGCTTTATAAAAAGATTGAAGCACGGATGGTCCCGCTCCCGGGACCATGACACGGGAACAAACTGCGACGCTCGAACCTTATTTCGTCACGTTCCGCTCATTCGTTGTCACGGCGGTATCTTCCGGAATATCGGTTCCAACGGAATTCGCCGATGCCGTAAGCGCGCCGCCTGTAAATTCATCGGTCGCGGTAAGCGATGTTTTCCCGAGAAGCGTCACCACTTTCCCGACCTGGTTCGCGGCGGGCATGTTCTCGACCTGAAAAACAGCTTCGGCCGGAGCACCCAAAATGCCGGTTCCGGCGGAGATGCTCGGGATGTCCCACGTCACCTCTCCGGTTGCGGCATTGCACACTGGTACCGCCGCAATCGTACTCATCACCTTCCCGGTGCATGTTGCACCGGATTGCAAATATGCGGAAACGCCCACGCCGCTCACATCGGTCGAATAATCCGTCACGCGCCAATGAACGGTATAGAGCGTTTCCTGGTTCACCTGCGGCGGATAGGGACCTGAGTTCGCGATACCCGATCCTGGTTCATAGCGATATCCGGCGGCATCAATGGCAATCGCACCGCTGACTTTGTTCGTGACGTCCATCGACGCCGATGTCGAACTTGCCGCTGTGCCCGCGGGAACAGTCGGAGAACTTATCGCAAGATGCAATCCGAGCGCAAAATCCTTGTCCGCAGCCGATGCGATCGGGAACGATGGTTTTGTTTTGATGCGAAACTCAACCGAACCCTTCTCGCCCGGTGCGACCGACGCAAGCGAGGGGGTGTTTGCGGTATACCAGGTGAGCGTATTCGTGAGCGAATTATACGCACCGGCGCTATCCACGGAACTTTGATCGAACATCGCGCCCGCGAACGTCGCCGTGATCGCAACATTCTGGAACGTGGTATTTGATAGATTTGCGTAGGTGATCTTATAGTCAAGATTATCGTCGAGCTCCGCAACGTAGTCAGGCGTACTATTCACGACCGCGCCTATCGTGAGCGGCGTCGCCGTGATCGAGACATTCGCCGCGACCGCTGCGACCGGATAAGATGTCCCCGCAATGCTTTCCGCCGCTGTTCCCGAAAGCGAATAGAGCGCCGTATTTTTGCCGGTCATCGATCCCGTAATAAGGATCGTTCCTCCGCCGCCCGCGGGAACCGTGCCGATATTCCAGATCGTATCACCCGGAAACGCGGGTATCGGGGACGCCTCTGTGAAGGCAAACCCATCGGGATATTGCATGGTGATCTTCACTCCGTCGATCGGATGGTCCGTCGCATTTTCATAAGACACCTTCGTTGTGAAATCCTGTCCCGCAAAAACATTGGAAGGAGGTGAAATAGCGAGGTCAATGACCGGCGTGCCGATCGCCAGACTTGATTCCTTTGAGGTCGTGAACAAAACGCCTCGCGAGGCATCGGTCGCATAGGACAGCGTCGAACTTACCTGTACGACGCTTCCGGCCGCAGACGTTCCAAGGATCGTCACGTCCTCTTTTCCGGCCGCGCCGGCTGCGACGTCGCCGAGCGCGATCGTGGCCGTCCGCTCGCTGTCGGGCTGCCCCGAGAAAAATACGCCATCCGGTAACGAGATCACGAGCGACGTATTGCGCAATGCCACCGTCGAGCTGTTCGTGTAAAGCACCGAAAAAGTGGTCGTTGCTCCGGCCGCGATCTGATTCTCTGATGCAAAATCGAGTCCGACCGCCGGTGCGACGACCGGCCGGTTTAAGAGGAACCATGCGCCGCCGGCGGCGGCAAGAAGAACAACGACAACAATCGCAATGATCGCCGCCTTCTTTCCGGATCCGCCTGCATGCGCCGGAGACGGCGCGCCGCCACTCCCGTCCGGAGCGGTTTGCGCAAGATGAAGCGGCTCCGGAGGAGTGTAGACAACCTTCTTCTTTTTGCTCGTCCAAACCGCGTTCGGATTATATTCTTCCATGTGAAAATTTCTTTATTGAAAAAGAGTCCTTTTGTCGTTCCCGCGAAGGCGGGAATTAAGACTCATCTCCTCTGTCATCCTCCGCGAAGGCGGAGGACCCCGTGCTTCCTGTCTTTTATTTAAAGCACGGATGGTCCGTCTCCACGGACCACGACGGGAACCTCTATTCTTATATATGATATCTTATTCTTCCCCATTTTTGAAACGCAGGAATCGCAGAGGAATTCCTGGCGCGGAATGAAGAACC
>CAZWWZ010000051.1:0-6500 GCA_964637795.1 uncultured Candidatus Saccharibacteria bacterium
CGTTCGACGGTCGCGACGATAACGGAGATCTATGATTATCTCCGGGTGCTTTTTGCGCGCGCCGGCCGGCCGTTCTGTCCGCGCTGCGGTCGCGAGATCAAAAAGCTTACGAACGAAGAGATCGTGGACATCGCGATCGATATTTCGAACAAGAACGAAAGCAAAAAGAATATGGTGATCCTTGCGCCGGTCGTGCGCGGCCGGAAAGGGGAATACTATCAGATGTTGTACGATCTCCTGAACGCCGGCTTCACCGAAGTGCGCGTAGATGGCAAATACCATTCGCTCCGCGAACGGATCGAACTTGGCCGTTACAATGTCCATACGATCGAGTTGGTCGTTGACCGTATTCCGGCAGGGATGAATTTCAAGGACAAGGAAAATCGCTTGCGGCTTTCGGAAGCGATCGAATCGGCGCTCAAATACGGCAATAGCGTCCTCACGATCATCACTGATGAGGAGGTCTCTCTTTCGGCGCAATTCACCTGTCCCCACGACGGATTTTCCTTTCCGGAGATCGAGCCGCGCCTTTTTTCATTCAATAGTCCCTACGGCGCGTGTCCGGAATGCCATGGTTTGGGAGTGAAAGATATCTGGTCGGATGAGATTTGCGAGGTCTGCGCGGGCAAGCGGCTCAAGGAAGAGAGTTTGAACGTTCTTATTGACGATAAGAATATTACGACGGTCACGGCGCTCTCGATCGAGGACGCGCTCGCATTCTTTTCCTCGTTGAAATTCAAGACGGCATCGCAGGAGGAGGTAGCGGTCGCGCCGCTCCGCGAGATCAAAAGCAGGCTGAAGTTCATGATGGATGTCGGGCTTGAATATCTCACGCTTGACCGGAAGGCTGGCACGCTCTCCGGCGGCGAAGCCCAGCGGATACGCCTTGCATCGCAGATCGGTTCACGGCTGGTCGGTACGCTCTATATATTGGACGAACCGACGACCGGCCTCCATCAGCGCGACAACGCCAAGCTCATTCAAACCTTGAAGGATCTGCGCGATCTAGGGAACACGATCATCGTTGTCGAGCACGACGAGGATACGATCCGCGAGTCGGATTATCTTGTGGATATCGGACCCGGTGCGGGCGTGCATGGCGGGAATGTCGTAGCGGCAGGACCGATGCCGGAGCTTCTGAAAGACACCAAACAGGATTCGCTTACGCTCCAGTATTTGCGCGGCAAAAAGTTCATCGAAGTTCCGGAACACCGGCGCAAGGTGGACAGCAAGCAGGAATTCTTGAAGATCCGAGGTGCGCGCGCGAACAACCTGAAAGATGTCGATGTCGATATCCCGCTTCGTCGTTTCACGGCCGTGACCGGCGTTTCCGGATCAGGGAAGTCAAGCCTGGTTTATGATGTGCTTCATAAGGCGGTTGCCGCAAAATTAAACCGCACAAAAAATCAGGAAGAAAATTATAAATCGATCCTTGGATTGGAATATATCAATCGCATCATCAACATCGACCAGGCGGCGATCGGCCGCACGCCGCGTTCGAATCCGGCGACGTATGTCGGCGCGTGGACGCACATCCGCGATCTTTTTGCGGCGACGGAAGACGCGCGCGTGCGCGGCTACAAGCCGGGCCGGTTCAGCTTCAATGTGCCGGGCGGTCGGTGCGAGAATTGCGAAGGACATGGCACGATCGCGATCGAGATGCATTTTTTACCGACGGTCTATGTGACGTGCGATATCTGCAAAGGCAAACGTTTTGACCGCGAAACGCTCGAGGTTGAATATAAGGGAAAGAATATCTACGACATCCTTAAGATGACGATCGAGGAGGCCGTGCAATTCTTCGAAGACATCCCGTGGCTGTATGAAAAATTAGTGATCTTGGAAGAGGTTGGTTTGGGCTACTTGGAGCTTGGCCAATCGGCGACCACCTTGTCCGGCGGTGAGGCGCAGCGCATCAAGCTTTCGGCTGAACTCGGCAAACGCGATACGCGTCGGACGCTCTATCTTCTCGATGAGCCGACGACCGGACTTCATTTTGCGGATGTCGATCAGCTTCTGAAAGTTCTCCAGAGGCTTGTCGATCGCGGAAATACCGTGGTCGTCATTGAGCATAATTTGGATGTCATCAAAACCGCTGATTGGGTGATCGATCTTGGTCCTGAAGGCGGCGCTCGCGGCGGCACGATCGTCGGCGTTGGAACGCCGGAAGATATCGCCCGAAAAAAAGGTAGCTTTACCGGAGAGTATCTGCGGAAGCTTTTGAAATAGATTTCGGAACCCATCTCAAAAGCTTCTCCGTCATTCCGAGCTGTGCGAGGATTTTATCATCCTGCAACCTTTTCAGTCGTTTCGATGTATTACTAGTTGAGATAAGTTCGAGATATATCATGAAAAAGAGGATTTTAGCGATAACTTTATTGTTGTCAGTTGCTTTTGCCGTCGCGGTCATCGGTTCGGCGTCGGCGGTCTCTCCTCGCTTTCTGATTTATGAAGATGTTTCAAGCGGCACAGCGCCAAATTCTTATATCGGCACGGACACTTCACGGAACTGGTCCGGCTACGTCGCATCGGGGACGGGTTATGCTTCGATCGGAGCCGATTGGACGGTTCCGCGAGCGACCGCGAGTACCAGTTTTGCCGCAGATGCAACGTGGATCGGCATTGGCGGCCTTGCGTCGACCGATCTGATCCAAGCCGGCACTCAGGCGGTCATAGAAAACGGCACGACGACGTATACGGCGTGGTATGAGCTTTTGCCCGCATCATCTGAAGCGGTTCCCATGACAGTGAATCCGGGAGATACCGTGCGGGCGAGGTTGACGGATCAACTGAACGGAACGTGGCTCATATCGCTTGCGGACCTTACGAACGGTCAGAGTTATCAAACAACGGTTTCTTATGATTCCTCCCATTCATCGGCCGAATGGATCGAGGAAATGCCGAGCGATGGATCCGATTTTGTGCCGCTCGATGATTTCGGTTCAGTTTCGTTCTCCGGCGGTTTTGCGGTGCAAAACGGTAGCCAGACGAATATAACCGGCGTGGATGCTCGATCAATGACCATGATAATGTCGGACGGCACGGCGCTCGCGGTTCCGTCGGCGCTCGGTGCCGACGGCGCAAGTTTCACGATCACGCGGTCAAATATTGCGAGTTCCGCAAGCGGTGCTCCGGAAGGATCGATCGGCCGCCGGGTTCCGTGGACGCGTACGGGCGTTGGCATTGAAAGTTACGGATCGCATCCTCATGTGAATTCAGTTTTGCCGGGCGTGCAGGAAGGTTTCGGCGGCTTACCGCCGGCAGTTTTGGAATTGCTTGAACGATATCACGCCAATCTGCGCGGAGGGGTTCGCGCCGTATTCTATTTCGGATTCAATAGGTAGGTTTATGGGGATATGCGAATCGCCGGTCTTTTTGGATCGGCGATCCGCATTCGGGCGCTTTGTTTTTTTATCGAAATTTTATGCGCCCTAATTTACGCTGAACGATGCATGGACGACTGCCGTGATCTGTTTCTGGATGGAACTCGTATCGTATTCGCCGTAATCCGAGAGATCGGTAGAATTGACGGGCGTTATCTGAAAGACGCCCATGTCGGCGCTGCGAAGATTGCCGAGCTTGGCGCCGGCATTCTCTGCAATGCGTGATGCGCGTGCCTGTGCGTCCTGCGTCGCCTTGGCGAGCATATCAAGCTTCAATTCCGAAAGCTTGCTGTAGAAATACTGGAGCGGCTGGCTTGAGAAAACGACGCCTTGATTGATGATGTCGCCCGATCCCTGGGCTATTTTCGTGACACCCGTAACGTCGTTGGATTGCACGGTCACGTTTTCAGAGAGCTGGTAACCGATAATGCTCGAACCGCCTCCCTTGCCGTAATAGTTACCGCTGTTATCATAGTTCGGCATTACCATGATGGGATCAACCTCAATATCGCTTGTTGCGATGCCGTTACTTGTAAGATAATTTTCCACGATCGCAAGATCCGATTTCATGTTGGCATAACCCTGACTCAATTGATCCGGCGTCACGTTCCGCGAGAAACTGCTTTGCCATTCGACGACGTCGGAGGTAATGGTCTGATCGGATGATCCCGTAACCGAGATTACGCTCGAAAGACCTTTTACCTTGTAGAATGTATTTGCGACTATAAACGTACCGCCAACCAAACTGATGCCCAAAATGATTGCGGCTATGACTATTGTTCTTTGATTCATGCTTTTATTTTAACATACAGGCATCGGTGGGCAAGCGTGAATTTTATCCGGCAGATATCGGCATTTCCGGAACTATTTTAAGATCTGCACTGCTCTTCATTGCGCCTTGCACTCCACGGAAATGTCTCGCAATGCGGACTGGAATGATTTGGAGACAGATTTGGATGTGCTATAATTTTTTTATGACCAGAAAGAGAATGTGCGCCAGTCTCGCGGTGATCGTTTGTTCTTTGGGCATCGGTTTGATACCGATGGTTCGTGCGCAGAACGCTGATGCTTCGCCACCGACGATACCGGGCGGTCTTTCGGCAACCGCCAACCAGCCATCGTCAGTGTCGCTTTCCTGGAATGCGTCAACGGATAATGTGGGGGTTGCAGGATATTATGTTTATCGGAACGGTGCGGCGATCATATCGGTCACTGGCACATCATTTACCGATTCCAGTCTTGCTCCGGGTTCTTATCAATATGCAGTTGCCGCTTATGATGCAGCGGGGAATGTTTCCCTTAAATCGAATACCGCTACGGTGGCGCTCATGCAGGATACCGAGCCGCCGACTGCGCCGACCGGCCTTTCAGTAACGCCGACGTCAACCTATACCTCTACGTCTTCGGTGCAGGTTACGCTTTCCTGGAATGCGTCGACCGATAACGATGGTGTTGCAGGATATTATGTTTATCGGAGCGGCGTGAAGATCACGACGAGCACTACGCCGCTTACCGCCACTTCGTATACCGATACCCTTCCGCCTGGAGCGTGGACGTACTCCTATACGGTTTCTGCTTACGACACGTCCGGCAATATCTCGCCGTATTCTTCACCGGTTACGGTCGTGGTTCTCTATGATGTGACGCCGCCCACGGCGCCAACGAATGTTTCCGCGGTGCAGACATCGCTTTCGGCGGTCACGCTTTCGTGGATAAAAGCGACAGATAATATCGGTGTGACCGGATATGATGTTTTTCGCGATAATTTGGTCATCGGTACGTCGTCGACGACGACGTACGTCGATTCGGGCGTCACGGGAGGGAATTCTTATAGTTACGCCGTTGCAGCCTATGATGCCGCCGGCAATGTTTCGGCTTCTTCTACGGTCACGACGGCCGCGGTGATGAACGATGCTACGCCGCCCTCGCCGCCCTCCGGGCTTTCAGCGCAGGTGGGTACATCAACGATCAATGTATCGTGGAATCCATCGAACGATGCGATCGGTATTGCGGGATATGACGTCTATCGCAATGGCGCTCAGGTAGCGACCGTTACGACGACGTTCTACCTCGATGCGGCACCCGTACTGGGAAGCAATATGTATGGCGTTTCGGCATACAATCAGGGAAATCTTTTTTCGTCATCTTCAACTGTGGTAAATGCAGAGTGGTATCCTGTTTCCACAACGACAACGTCAACGATCGTTTCCTCTCCTTCTCCCGTTGTTGTTTCTTCTCCTGCCGCGACGGTGAGCGGAACGCAAAGTTCGTCGTCTCAGTCCGCGGTAAGTTCTTCAACGCTTTCGTCCGTACCGCTTTTCACAACTTCATTGTTCTACGGATCGCGCAGCGATCAGGTATCGACGTTGCAGTCGCTGCTTGCCGCGCATGGTTATCTCGCGTCGAATCTTGCTACGGGGTTCTTTGGGACTTTGACCGAGCAGGCAGTCCAGAAATTTCAGTGCGATAGCGGCATTCTCTGTTCCGGCGCGGGGTGGGGGATTGTCGGCCCGAAAACGAGGACGGTTTTGAACGGTCTTTCGGGTGACGTCACTCCGACCTCTTCGCCTTCTTCAGGTGCGACATCGCTTGATGCACAATTACAGGCATTGGAGCGGCAACTTCTCGATCTCGAAGCTCAACTGAAATAACGGTTTTTGCCTGGCATGCGCGCTGGTGGGACCTGTTGCATTTTCTTCTTGTATGCGTTATTATTTCCTCCATGGCAAAGCTAAAGCGTTCCGACACTCTTATCACGATGCGATGCACCGTCTGCAAGCGGCGGAATTATTATACCCATAAGAACAAGAAGCAGGTTGAGCGGAAAATAGAGCTCAAGAAGTTCTGCAGTTGGTGCCGGGCGCAAACTCCTCACAAGGAAGCGCGGATCACCGGAAAATAAATCTCAGTATCACAAAAAATACATCCCGCTTCGACGGGGTGTATTTTTTTATAAGTTACGTTAAAATAAGCAGGCATCTGAAAGAGAGAGGGGGCGTCGTTCAATGGTAGGACAGTGGTCTCCAAAACCACTAACGTGAGTCCGATTCTTACCGCCCCCGCAGCGAAAATCCATCAGTAAAATCCGGACCTCTGAAGACAGGGCATAAGAGATCG
>CAZWWZ010000052.1:0-6303 GCA_964637795.1 uncultured Candidatus Saccharibacteria bacterium
GATCGAACACGACATCCTGATAGGTATTGTATTTCAAAAGTTCGAATTTGATGGCGCCGCTTGTGACCGCCGTAAGCGACGAAAATTCCCCGTATTTTTCCCGGAGCGTATCCTTCATCTTTTCGAGGAAGGTTTGGATCGAGATCGTTGTTCCTTTCCTGCCGCTGATCTTCACCTGCGTTGCGCCGTCTTCGACCGGCATGCCAAGCTGTTCAGCTGTCTTCCGGGAGAGGTAGACAAAGCCGTAATTCACGTGATGATAATGGTCTGCTTCTTTTACAAATCCAAGAACGCGCAGGGATTCCATCACGCTTTCCTGGGGATAGGTTTGTGTTTGGTCAATGACGTTCACGATAGTGTCGGCATGCGAGAAGTCATGTCGCGCTTCTCCGCCAGCCGATACGGTCATATAGAGCGGCTCCGGCTGGGTTTTCCAATCAAGTTTTTCATAGCGGAAATCGGGGAGAATACCGAATTTCCAGAGATGATTCGCAATATCGTTGCCGGCGTAGGTTGGCACGCCGTTCGAGCGGACGATAATCTTATCCTCCGCGTTCGGCATCTTGATGAGCCAGCAATCTTTCTTTTCTCCGTCGGTCGCTTGATAGAACGCCGATTTTGTTTTCAGAAGTTCGAACGTTTGTTCCCAAAGCTTTCCCTTCAGTATGTCGCTTTCGCGGACAATAAGGTCATAGGAAATATTGAGCTTGGCGAGAACGTCGAGCGTTTCATGCAATATTTCAAGCGTGAGCTCTTCGGCCCGTGCCGCTTCCTTGGTGTCCTGCGCGGCGATTGCGATCTGGATTTTTTCTTTTTCTTTTTTCAACGATTCGTCCTCCTCCTCCATCCTTTTTTCGATATCGGCATATGCCGCCGATGCCCACGCAATGGTTGTGGGAAAACCATCCGGTTTTATAAACGCTTTTTGTTCGGCGAGAAGGATCGACGCGATCTGCTGGCCGACATCGTTGTGATAATAGAGCGCTTTAGCATCGTACGCGGCGAAATGATAGAGCTTCATGAGCGAGTCGCCGATGCAGGCGTTTCGGAGATGGCCGATATGCGGTTCTTTGTTGGGATTGATCTGCGTATGTTCCACGAGCACGCGCTGGTTTTTCTTTTGCGGCGCACCGTAGCGAGAGCCCGCCGTCACGATGTCCGCAGTTTCCTTTTTCAGAAAATCATCGGAAAGCCAAAGGTTGATGAACCCCGGCGCGGCGACCTCGGTTTTTGCGATGAGCGGTGACGAAATGCCGTGGGCAATCGACCGGGCGATCTCCATGGGTTGCCTGCGAAGTTTTTTTGCGAGCAGGAATGCGAGATTGGTTGCAAAATCGCCATGTTCCGCGAGGGCGGGATGTTCGAGCTTGATATCGTGATCACTGATCGCAATATCATCTTCTGCGGCGGCGTTTTTGACGGCTGCCCTTATTTCATCTTCGATCATAGCCCCATTTTAACGTATTTCAGATTTTTCTACCAAAATATCGAAGTTCGGCTTTGATATTTTTTAGTGAATATACCAAAATCGCCAGTCGGCATATTTTTGAAATTTAGCTGATTTTCTGCTACTTTTATAAGATATGCAACGGAAATCCTTGAAAAAATCAAAATCGGCGAGGAAGGTGAATAAAAAAACACCGGTCTTTGTACGGCCGGATTTCCTGACCGACGAATTCAGTCTACCGCAATCGGAAGAGAGGGTTTTGGCGTTTTGGAAAGAACATCAGATATTCGAGAAGTCGGTTGCGAAAAATGTGCCGAAGGGCAAGGGTCGCGCCAAGAAGGATTTCATTTTTTACGAAGGGCCGCCATACGCGAATGGCCGGCCTGCGATGCATCATGTGATCGGCCGCGTTGTGAAAGACGTGATGCTCCGCTATAAAACGATGCGGGGTTATCATGTGCCGCGCCGCGCGGGATGGGATACGCATGGATTACCGGTTGAAATGGCCGCGGAAAAAGCGCTTGGCTTTAAGTCGAAAAAAGACATTGAAGCGTATGGCATCGAAAAGTTCAATGAAAAGGCAAAAGAACAGGTGTGGATCTACGAAGATGCATGGGAGCATCTTACGGAGCGCATCGGTTACTGGCTCGATCTGAAGAACGCTTACGTGACCTACGCGCCGGAATATATCGAAACGATCTGGTGGTCGCTCGCGGAGATCGAAAAAAGGAAGTTGCTCTATAAAGGGCATAAGATCATCTCGTGGTGCACGCGGTGCGGTACGGCGCTCTCAACCCATGAGCTGGCTCAAGGATACAAGCTCGTGCAGGACAATTCGGTATACGTGAAATTTCATCTGAAAGCAGGTCAGAAGTTTGGAAATTATATTACGAAAGATACCGCTTATATTCTCTCGTGGACCACGACGCCGTGGACCCTGCCGGGAAATGTCGCGCTTGCAGTGGGTGAAAAAATATCATACACCGCATTCCGCATCCATGGGATCAACGAGCTTTATATTGTTGCGCATGACCTCGTAAAAACCGTTTTTAAAGACGAGCTCATAGAAATAGTCCTTGATGATATCAAGGGGAAGGACCTTGTCGGCCTCGAATATGGGCCGCTCTTTGACGTAAAGCCGCTTCGCTCGGAAAAGTCCTATAAAATTTATCCTGCAGATTTCGTGACGACGACCGACGGTACGGGTGTGGTGCATACCGCCGTGATGTACGGCGAAGACGACTACGCGCTTGGCAAGAAAGTCGGCCTGCCGGAACATCATACGGTGAATGAAGAGGGGAAATTCACGGATGACGTTCCGGAACTTGCGGGCCTCTATGCGAAATCGAACGTCACGGACGAAAAAGTTTTCGAGCACCTGAAGCGGAACGGAAACTTCCTGCGCACGGAAAAATATGAGCATGAATATCCGCATTGCTGGCGATGTGGTACGGCGCTTTTGTATTATGCGCGTACGTCGTGGTTCATCGCCATGAGCACGTTGCGCGGCGAGCTTTTGAAACGGAACGAGAGCATCAATTGGATGCCGGAATACATTCGCGACGGTCGGATGGGCGAATGGCTGCGGGAAACGAAAGATTGGAATCTGTCGCGCGAACGGTATTGGGGCGCACCGTTGCCGATCTGGGAATGCGCGAAGTGCGATCACCGGGAAGTGGTCGGGGGGCTGGACGATCTGGATCGTCTCGTCGGCGGTTCAAAGAACCATTATTGGGTGATGCGGCACGGCGAGGCGGAGAGCAATATGTTCGACATCATTGATTCGGGTGAGCGGAAATATCTGCATCTCACGCCGCGTGGCCGGAAGCAGGTGCTCGTCTCGATCACGAAATTCAAGAAAGAACTTGCGAAGAAGAAGATAAAACTTGATATGATCATTGCGTCAGATGTGACGCGGACGCACGAAACGGAGGAAATTGACGAGTCGGTCTTTGTGGGAGAAAAAGTAATGCTCGATAAGCGGCTCGAAGAGATCCATCTGGGTCCGACCTTGGCCGGCAATCATGATGCGAAATACAGCAAGGATTTCCCGACCTACGAATCCCGTTTTGAGACGCGGCCGGAAGGCGGCGAATCGCTCCGCGACGTGCGCACCCGAGTTTGGGATTTTTTGAAGGATTGCGAGACGAAATATGAGGGCAAAAATATCTTGATCGTGACGCATGAATATCCGTCATGGATGCTTTGTTCGTCCGGCGAAGCGTGGAGCGAGAAGCGGGCGATCGCGGAAAAGGAGAAGCGCGGCCGCGACTTCCTCGGTTTTGCGGAAATACAGCCGCTCAAGGTGAAAATGGTTCCGCGCAACGGCAGCGGTGAAGTGGATATCCATCGTCCGTTCGTTGATGAGATCACGATGCCGTGCGGGAAATGCGGCGGTGTTCTGCGGCGTGTTCCGACCGTGGCGGATGTCTGGTACGACTCCGGCGCCATGCCGTTCGCGCAGATGCATTTTCCCTTTGAGGGCGCGAAAAAAACATCAGGAGAATCGAAGCAGGTGGTGATGGCGAAGGATTATCCGTTCCCGGCCGATTATATCGCCGAAGGCATGGACCAGTTGCGCGGCTGGTTCTATACCATGCTTGCCATTTCAACCGCCCTCGGTTATCCGGCTCCGTACCGCAATGTGATCACCTTCGGGCTTTTGAACGACAAGTTCGGCAATAAGATGTCGAAATCGAAAGGGAACATCATCGAACCTTTTTCAGTGATCGATAAGTATGGCACGGATGCGGTACGGTGGTATTTCTATACCGGTACGCCGTTCGGCGAGCCGAAGAACTTCGACGAAGAGGAGGTCGGCAAGACGCTTCGCAAGATGCATCTCATTGTTTACAATTCATTTGTTTTTTGGAAAACGTACGCGGATCAGAACGCAAAAATAAAAACGAAGTCAAAAAATGTTTTGGATCTTTGGATCGCTGCGCGCCTCAATGAACTGACGGATGCCGTTACGAAAAAATTGGAAAAGTATGAGGTTCGCGAGGCGGCTCTTGAGATCGATGGCTTCGTCGACGATCTCTCGCGCTGGTACATTCGCCGTTCGCGTCGCCGGCTTCAGCGGCCCGAAGACAAAAAGGATTACGAGGCCGCTTCCGCAACGCTTGGTTTTGTCCTGCTCTCGCTCGTGAAGATCATGGCGCCCTTTACGCCGTTCTTCTCGGAAGCGCTTTATGGCGCGCTCGGCGGTAAGAAGGAGTCCGTACACCTGGATGAGTGGCCGGTGGCCGATAAAAAAGCAATTGATGAAAAATTGATCGCAGGCATGAAAATGGTGCGTGACTTTTCGACGCTCGGTCTTGCAAAACGCGTTGCGGCGGGGATCAAGGTTCGCCAGCCGCTTGCCTCGATGACGATCGGCATCAAGCTTGCAAAGGATATCGAACAGATCCTTGCTGACGAAGTGAATGTCAAAAAGATATTGATTGACAAGAAACTGAAAAGCGATGTCTCGCTCGACATTGTGATCACGGCGGAGCTTCGCATGGAGGGCATTCGCCGCGATTTCGCGCGCATGGCACAGGAGCTTCGCCAGAAGGCGGAACTTCAGCCGAAGGATAGAATTGCGATCTTCGTCGTTGCCCCGCAGGAGGCGATCGACGCTTTGCGTGCAAGCGAAAAAGTTTTTCTTGCCGATATCGGGGCAAAAAACATTCTTTATACCCGTTCCGAAAAGTTCGACGCCGAAGAGTCCGGCAAGTGGGAAGGCAGGGAAACGTGGATGGGTTTGCTGAGGTTATAAAAAGGCATGGTTATAAAAATAAAACGGCCCACACCTGAAAGGTGTGGGCCGTGACCGCTGATGGCCGGGAGGAAGTTACTTCTTCTCGCTTTCGGCGGCTGGTGCAGGAGGCAGAAGGGCGGTGATCTCCGTTAGATAGGCATCGCCGGCTTCATACAATTGAATGTTGTGGCGTTCACGGGAGATGCTCTGTTTGAGGCTCTCGATCGCGGCCTCGCCGTTATGGATACGATCGTTGGCGCTTGCAATGTCGCGTCCAATCGCTACCTGTCTCGCCTTGATGTCGCCGGCGACGCAGTTTTTCATGCCGGCTACGGTAGCCGCCACGATCGCGGCGCGCACTGTTTCCGCTGTGAGCGAGATTTGCTCGGCAACGGTTTTCAGCTGCTCGAGGCCGAAGGGTTTTGGCGCGGTCGCGGCCGCCAGGTTCTTGGCGTATTGCTCGGTTCGGTTCTTGAGTTTCAGAACACAGATCACCAGCGCGATAACGAGGATAACCACCAAATAGATCATTTTCTTCTCCTGGCCGTCCTCTCTGAGAACAGCTCGCCGGGCGATATGCGGGATATTGCGCGTCGAGCTGTTCTCGTGTCACTTCCAAAAATCTGGCATATTTATATCAAATTACAAATAATTAGTCAAGTCTTTGGTCGATCAATATTTCTTTTTATCTTGAATAAGATTGGTTTGCGGATCACGGTTTCCCCGCCCATGCCGACGGTTCGATAATATCTTTCCTTGGGTAAAAAATATCGCAAGCCCTTTGGGCCTGCGATATTTTTTATCGGACGATTTATATCTCGATGATCACCGGCAATATCATGGGGCGGCGGCGGGTCTTGTTGTAGACGAACTGCCCGACCTGATCGCGGATCAAGGTTTTCAGATAATCGGGATCGATCTCTTTGTAATTCGGAATGCGCTGGGTGAGCCCTTTTACGCGCTTGCGGATCTCATCGACAAGCTCCTGATTTTCTTTGAGATAGATGAAGCCGCGCGAGATGATGTCGGGATTTTTAATGAGCGTTCCCTTGTCGCGATCGATCGTTGAAATAATGACGATCATGCCTTCCGCGGCGAGCGCGCGGCGGTCGCG
>CAZWWZ010000053.1:0-6145 GCA_964637795.1 uncultured Candidatus Saccharibacteria bacterium
TGTCGATCTCTGCCGCTTTATCAAGGATCGCGGCTGGTGCGAAAACGGCAAGGTCAAACCCTATCTTTCTCCCGTTGTCGATCATTCGGGCGTCAACGAGGATTACGAATGGATGGATAGCGAATACGGCATCCTACGGACGGTCGTGAAAGAGCTTCGGAGAAATCCTTGGCTTTATGACCTGTTCGAGGAAAACGCCTTCAGGAACTTCCACGGCTTTCATTATGTCAGGAGTTGCGTCACGGAAGGCATGGTTCCCGCGCCGACCTTCTTCCGATGCGGCTCTGTCCTTGGTCAAGCCATCCTCGACCCGGACGGCAATTATTACCATTGCTTCGAGGCCGCCGGATCGGAAAGAGGACGCATCGGCACATACGATCCGCAGCTTGAGCTCGATCCCGCCAAATCGGCGGAATGGACGAAGCTGGATTCAATCCAAAGTCCTTACTGCGCCGGATGCCGCTTCGCCTTCGTGTGCGCGGGCGGATGTCCCTGGCACCTTTTAAGCACCGGCAAGAAACAGTGCATCGCCATCAGGCAGCAAGTCGAAACCGCGTGGAATTATTTTGCCGACCGCGTTCTGGAAGAGGACGCGAAGACAGACAAGAAAACGCAAGAGGCCTCTCAATGACGGCTTCGCCAAAAAACGTCTATATCGTCAAGATAAGTTTCGGCTGCAACATGCGCTGCCTCTATTGCTTGGAAGGCGATAAAAGCGGCGGCGAGACCATGAGCGAGAACACGCTCCATGCGCTGATCTCGAAAGCCGGGAACCAAGCCCTTAGCACCGATGGCCTTGCCGTGTTTGTCTGGCATGGCGGCGAGCCGCTTCTGCCCGGCCTCGGTTTTTATCAAAAGGTGGTCGCCGAACAAAAGGCCTTCGGGTCGAGTTTTAAGTGCCTGAACCTCATTCAAACCAACGGCGTCCTGCTGAACGACGCTTTTGCCAATTTCTTTGTGGATCATAATTTCGGCGTGGGCGTGAGCCTCGATGGGCCGCCTTCTATTCACGACGCCCAAAGACGCAACGCGATCTCAGGGACATTTAAGGAATCCTATGCTGGGCTTCTCCGGATGCGCGAGCGCGGGATGCGCACCGGGGCGCTCGCGGTCTGCACCCGCAACACGCTCGATCATTTGGACGAATTTTACGATTTTTTCCGTGATCGTTCGATCGACGTCAATTTGCGCCCTCTCACTTTTGAGGGACGGGCGACATCCGCCGAAGCCGCCCATCTGCAAATCTCGCCCAAAGAATATGGCGACGCTCTCGTCACCCTTTATGACCAATGGAAACGTGAATCCGACCGCTTCACCATAGACCCGCTGAGAACCTATGTCCGCGCCCTCGAAACGGGAAGCGTTTCCCGCTGCGGACATCTCGGCCAATGCCCCAACTATCTCGATGTCTTGCCCGGAGGCGAACTTTACCTCTGCGGCAAATCCCCCGATGCCCGGAACGAGCTTGGCAACATCAACACGACGGATTTGGGGGAAGTTCATAAATCCCCGAAGCGCGAAGAATACGTCCAGATCAGAAAAGCCATGAGGGAAGTTTGCGCCGCCGGGTGCGACTACGTCGCCATCTGCAATGGCGGCTGCACACGAAACTCCTATCTCACAAGCGCCGATGCGCTGCCGCAGGATCATTGGTGCGAAAGCTATCAGCGCATATTCAATCACATAAAACGCGATTTGATTTTACCTAAGTGCCTTTAGTCCGGTCGATTTGTTAAAGGGAGTTATTGCTATGTTGGATGTCATTAATAGGGGCTTATTGGATTTAGGCATAATTATATGGCTCATGTATGCCTATGTGGTCGCGTTTCATGGGGCGTCGCCTTGCATCAGCACCATTCCCACGCTGCAAAAGAAAATCATTGAGCTTTTGAAAGCCGATTTTGAGACGCGGAAACTAAATACCTATACGGTTGTCGATCTTGGCTCCGGCAACGGGCAACTCACCCGCGCACTTGCGAAAGCTTTGCCGCAGGCCAAGATCATCGGGATCGAACTGGCGTGGCAATCCGTTCAATGGGCGAACTGGCGCAAGCAAAAAGCCGGATTGACCAACCTCGAATACAAAAGGATGAACCTCTTTAAGTATGATTTCTCGCAGGCGGATGCCTTCGTTATTTTTCAAATTCCCGAACTCTTGCAGGACATAGGCCGCAAGCTGCATCAGGAGGCAAAACCCGACGCGTTTATCATAACCAATAAATATGAACTGCGCGACGGGTGGCAACCGGACTCTTCCATGAACGTCAAAACCCGCCATATCCATCAGGGTTTGATGCATATCTACCGGCGGCGCCCGGCCTAGAGCGAAATCTCCCCTGGACTTCGTGAGTGCATGGCGGAATGATCGAGGACGAGATCGGCGCCTTCGCGGAAAGGTTGCTGTTCCCGCGGGTTCAGGCGGCCTTCGGTTCGTCACGTGCCGCGAGCCTCGCGGTCGCCGTCCGCCAATGGGCCTCATCGAGCTCGATGCCGATATAGTGGCGGCCCGTGCCTTGCGCGGCGGCGCATGTCGAGCCGGAACCCGCGAAGGGATCAAGCACCAGCTGCGCCGGGGCGCTGAATGCCTCGATGAGCGGCTTTAGGATGTGAACCGATTTCTGCGTCGGATGCAGTCTGTTGCCGGTGTAAATCCAGTCCATCACATCGGGCGGCGGCGCGGCCGGCAAAGGCGGATGGCCCTTGAGAAGCAGATACGCACATTCATGCCGGTATTGGAGGAACGCGGAGTTCGAGGCGTAGCGCTTGCGAAAAATGATATGCCCGCCGATGCGAAAGCCGGCGGCTTTCCAGGCGGCGAAGAACAGATCGACCTTCGGCCAACCATAAAAGCAGATCGCACAGGCGTCGCCCTTAAGTAAGCGGTACATCTGTGCAAACGCCGGGCGAAGCCATCCCGCGTTATCGTCGTTGCGAACGGTCCGGTTATCGCGGCTCCGGAAGGCAGCCATATAGGGCGGGTCCGTCAGGATGAAATCGACGCTGCCGGCGGGCATTCCATCCATGACCGCCACACAATCGCCGTTGATGATCGTGTCGGGAGGCGGGATCATTAGCGGCCTCCCTTCGCGTTGTGTGCTTGCTCGGCCGTGGCCCTGTGCTCGATTGTGTGACGCTCGCATTCGCCTTCGTTTTCCCAGCTGAAGAGAAACGACAGCTTGGGGAACATCTCGAAGATCTTCTCGATCACGGGCATCGGCGCGGCCCAGGCGGTGTCGAAGCGGATTTCGACATGGCCTTCCTTGGCGCAATCCTCCGCTAGTTCAGCCCGGCAAGCATTCCACTTGGTGCCCCAGTTCTCGTAGCACCAGGTGTACCAGCTGCGATGGCCGATTTGCTTGAGCGTCGCTTCTTCCTCCGGCGTGAAGAGACGCACCGACTTGTCGTCGGTGAGCAAAGCGGATTCATGGCCGATGACGTACCATTCGTGCACTTCCCGTCCTTTGATGGTCCGGTTTCCACTGCCGGTGTGTTTGAGCAGTTCGGGCATTGGGATGATGCGGTTGAAATCGAAGATTTCGTTCTGCCATTTGACGGCTTCGAGGAAAGCTCTCAGATCGGCTTCTGCGCCTTCGATGCGGATGGTGTTGGATGTCCAGTTCGGCATATTGGTCTCCCTTTGGTTTGTGTGACCCCCAAAGGCGGGGGCGAAGAGGAGGCACGTCTGCCGCCGCAACCGAGCGCAGCTGTCATAGCTTGTTGGGGGGACCTGTCACACGCTGTGCGGGTGACAGGGGGAGCCAAGAAGCGTCATTGACAGCAAGCGGCGGCGGCTAGAGTGCCTTCGCCCTGCCGCGTTCGGGGGTCGCACGAAAAGGGCAGACGCGGGCCGCGCGGGGCTCAAGAGCAGGCGCGCTCAAAAGCAAAGACGCTTCGCGAGGCCTGAATTGTGAGTCAGAATGAAACCGTGGGCGATAATCTCAAAAACGCAGAGCAAAAGGCCGCAGGGTGCCGGGAAGCGCTGTGGAAGCAAAACCGCCACGCGTCACCGCAGGCATGGGCGGTGACGCAGAACAACCTCGGGATTGCGCTGTTCGAACTGGCGATGGAGAACGGCGAAACGGATCTGCTAGAGGAAGCCATTGGCGCGTTTCGCCAGGCGTTGAGGGTATGGACTCCGGAAAAAGCACGGCAGCATTGGGAGGTAACGCAAGGCAACCTCGCGGAGGCACTGGGGGAATTGGGGATACGGGAAAAGCGGCCGAGAATATCGATCGCGATTTCAAAGGAATGCGTCCTCGCGTGCGATGCGTTGAGAGAACCCAGAAACTGTCTTGGACGCCTCGCCGCTAGTCTCCGGTCGCGTCTAAGGCGCTTCGCTGTAATGGCGCGATTGCGTTTGGAGCGCCCCATGTCGCGTCTTAGGCGGCGCCCCTTGGGGTAGCGGCCGGCAGATGGGCAGCAGGAAGAAAGGGTGTAGGACCACCACCTGCGCGAACTCGCACGGGCAACGAGGGCACAGCGACGTTTAGCCATTCCCCCGCCGAAAAAGGTAGACCCTGGCGGATTGCGCGTTCCGGTGTTCGGCGACATCGAGGTACTCGGCGGATTCCTGATAGTGGCCCGCCGGCGTTCGCTCGGTAAGGGGCCGGCGGTCGTCCTTGAGTTCGAAAAGGGCGGGCTGCTGTGCTCGGGCGTGGGCCTTCTTCTGCTCGCGGCGAAGCTGCAAGACGTCGCGTCAGAGGTGGCGCTTGCCGTCAATCTCGATGACGGGGCACTCATGACGGGCCTTTGTCCGCGCCGAGGTGCGGATATATCGATATCAGCCGGTCGTTGAATTTCTGCGCCTCGGCTTCCGTCGGGAAATCTTCCAAGGCATCGACGCCGCCCAGAGCTCCGCCGGGGCGGTAATGGCCGTAGACCGTCCAGAAAGCCGCTCGCTCAGGATCACATGGCTCCACGATGTTTTCGCCTTTGCTGTCGCGACCGATCACGGCGCAAGGCTGGATTTCGAGGCCGTCGAAATCGCGGATTTTCATCATCCACCACGGCGTGAGCGCCTTCGCGGCGGCAATGGGCGAGACGTCTTGGCTCATGGCATGACCTCCTCAACCTCGAAAGGCACAACGTCTGTGGTCTCACCGCTGTTCTGGACCGGTTCGCCGTCGACGAAGCCTCGGTCTTTGGCTTCCTCCGCGCTGGCGGCTTCGATCTCGTAGAATTCGCTGCGGGTGACGGCATAAAGGACACGGTATTTGCGGGCCTTTGCGATGGGCGCTGCTTTCGTCATGCTGTCGGTAGCCTCGGCGATTACAGCGCCAACCATTTCAAGCAACTGGTTATCGTTCGGGTGAAGGAACTGATTGGCCTTGCCCATGACGGACATGAAGCTTTCGACTCGCTTCATCACCGCCAACAAATCCGGTGCCGTTGCGATCAGCCGGGCATTGGCTCTGTGGCAAGGGTCCTTGGTGTTGGCGATGGCGACATAGTCGAAGTCGCTTTTGATCGCGTAGATATATTCGCCGTCGCTGTCGCTTTTCCACGGCCCCGGTGTGTGTCCTGCTGCTGTCATGTTGTCCTCGCTGTTTGTGGTTGCAGAGGGTATGCGCCCGCATACCCTCTGCCTCCCGGCGAGGGTGGGGGTAGCAAGGGCAAGGGTTGCGAAGTTGCGCAGAAACTTTTTTGGGGGGACCTGTCACACGCGAAGCGCGTGACAGGGGGAGCCAAAACCCGAGGGGCGCCGCCCTTGCCCGCGCGGGGGGCAAAGCCCCCTAGCGATGCCTAAGCAGCGTTAAAGCTTGTTCCCATCTATCTGTTTGAAACCACGTTTATTGTAGTTGCAATATGTCGGGTTTTTGTATAATATGAATGTCGGGTTTTTGCAGAAAGGTCGGGCCATGCGTCAGCAGAGAACATTGCGCGAGAGGATCGAGGAGCGGATCGCCCGCAAACGGCGGGATGACGTCTTCCTGCCGCGTGAATTCCGCGATCTCGGCGGCGAGGATCAGGTGCTGCGGGCACTGCGCGGCCTGGTCCGCGACAAGCGCCTGGTGCGCCTTGGCTACGGCGTCTATGGCCGCGCCGTCATCTCGCGGCTTTCGGGCGAGCCTCTTCTCTACAGCCCGAACGGATTTCTCGGCGCCGCCCGGCAAGCTCTCGAAAAGCTCGGCGTGCCCTGGGAGCC
>CAZWWZ010000054.1:0-5740 GCA_964637795.1 uncultured Candidatus Saccharibacteria bacterium
GTCGAAGGAGCCTCCGGTAAGATGCGGGCGGCGTTGATCGTGAATGGAGCGCGTGCCGTCGAGCGTTATCTGAATGACGGGCGAGAACCCCCGCTTCACAAATTCAGGAACAAACTTGGCGAGATCGTAGCCGTTCGAGGTAATGCCGCATTGCATCTGGCGCGGAAGGACGAAAGCCACAATATCGTCCAAGAGAACAAGATGCTCCGGCGTGTATTGCAGAGGCTCTCCGCCCACCATCGTAAACTCGGCTCTCGGCGGGTTAGTAATGCCTTTCTCGGCGCAGGCCGCGAGTGCCTTTTGGTCGAGTTCATCGATGGTCGCGAGCGCCCGCGCTAGACGCTCCCGCGTCATCACGCGGCCTGCATGATTTTCTTTTTGGAAGCAATAACGGCAGCGCATATTGCAGGCGTAGGTCAAAAGCATAACGTAGCTGCGATTGACCATCTTCTCGCGCCGACTTTCATAGGTCGCGGTGATTTGCCTCGTTTCGTCGGCGGCCGAGGGATAGATGAAGGAGCGCGATTGCAGCAGCGCAATATCGGTATCTGATAAGGTATCTAAAGTTTCGGCGGCAAGAGCCTCTGCAAGCCTCTTGGCAAACGCCGCATCCACAACGGTCGCCTGGCCGTGAAAGAGGTTATGGAGTATCGCGTAGTCTGGATATTTCTCAAGTGGTACAATGAGATTATACTTGCTGTAATACATCGCTTAACCCCAAGAAAGGCGGCTTAAATGAAGCCGCGCTTTCTCCCTTTCAAGAAAATTAAAATTCTTCAAGTCCAAATCCACAAAATCCGGCGCAAGCGGCCTTACGCGGGAAGAGGACTGGGAAGCGCACCGCCCGCAATCTTTTTGATGGCATTGCGGAACGGCTCCGCAAATTTCCGCGTGGCGCCGTCGCTTCCGACTAGGTAGTTCGAGTAACCCGGGCAATGCGGCGGATTGTAAAAATTCCGACAACCGTTATCGGCCCAATCGCAGCAGCTATCCGCCCAATCGCAACACGCGTTGAGGACACCCCTTAGGCCGCTGAGGGCACCGCCTGCCCCGACACCGCGGGCGAGCCCCTTATTGAGGTCTAATGCGAAAAGATTCTGTATGTTGTCTGCCATGTTCATCTCCTGATAAGCGTTGAAGAAAAGTAGGCACTGCTTCACTGTGATTATGCGTCCATGGGTCACCGTTTGAATTTGGCGGCGCGCTCCAGAAGCACCCGCGCTTCCTGTTCGGCCTCCCAAGTCAACTTGCCGTCGCACTCAAGGCACATCTTGAGCGCACGCTTCATTTGCAAAATCAGATCGCGGGCTTCGGTCAGGGAGGCCGCGGCGGCGGAAATCCGGGACGTGTTGGCAACAGCCGTTTTGCTCATGACAGCACCTCCGTTTCGTCCAGTAGTTGCAGTTCGAGTTCGGCCATGGCATTCGCGAGCCGCCAGCGTTCCAGCGTTTCTTTTGTGCTGAAGCCCCGGTCGAAAAGGTCCTGCGGCAGGCAGCGCCCTTTTTCGCGGATGACGGCGACAATGGCCGTGGCCATCGGCTGATAAGAGGCGAAGGCATCGGCGCCATTATCGGCGGAGAGATCGACGACAATCATGCCGCACCGCCTGCCCCGGTCAGAAGCTTCGCCAGCAAACGGGATTGAGGAAGATTGAGATTGAGCGCAACTGTGGCGCGGTAAAACAGCGTCGCCTGTCGCGCGATGCGCTTGCGGTCGAGCGCAATCTTCCGGCGTTTGGTTTCCAGAAGGAGGAACCAGACCGCCGCGTCGAGAAGCACAGGATCGCAGGTCTTTTTGTTGATGCCCCGGACGGGGATGGCGAATATCTCATCGGCGGTGCAGTTGAGGGCGGCACAGGTACGCAAAAGCGTTACTTCGATAAACTCTTGAGAACCATCCTCGATCGCCGCGATATGCGCGGCGGACCTGCCAATCTTCCGGCCCAATTCGGCGGCGGAAATCTTGCGGCTTTCGCGCAATGTCTTTAACTCGTTTCTCATGGCGTCTTCGCCTCATCGACGTGTCCAATGAGTCCAAAGACGCTTTTCCCATTACTTGCTCAATAAATGAATTTGGCATTTTCGGCTATTTCAGGCGGGCTAAACTAGCCAGTTTTGTCCTCGGGCGGCGCGATAGCAGAAATGGCTATTCCCGATAGCTATTTTTGCAGAGGATATTTGGCAGGTTGCGAAATGCCAAAACACCGGCGCGGGATTGCGCCGGCCATCGGAAGAGAGACGAAGGATTATTTGCGGTCGGCGCGGGGCTGTTCGGATGCGGATTTCCACAGCGTCCGAAAGCCTGTTTTGTAGTTGTAGGCCATCATCGGAAGCCGCAGCGCGACAAACTTGAGATCGCCGCATCCCTCGTTGTGAATGATGGTGCAGGTGGTCCCATGAACGGCGAACGGTTCCGAAAGCACCTCCGCGCGGGCAATATATCGGCACTCGATATTTTGGGGCAAGCGGATGGCAGGCTCCGTGTCCGGCAAGAGGCATTGAACGGAGGCGCAAAGGCCCAACTGCTCCAGACGGCTCATATCGCTTTCGTCTTTTCCGCCGCAGCAACGCGCCAGCATTCCCAGCGAAAGCACAAAGACAAAAATCCTATCGCCACCTGGCCTTATGGATTGCACAACATCCTTCAGAAAGCGGTTGCAGCTTTCGGGACCATAGAACAACTCGACATCCTCGACGTGGCGCTTGATGCCTTCGTTGGGAAGAAACTCAAGCCCGTTCTTTTCGAAGACCGCGCGGAGGGTTTCCGCCGTATCGCCGCGCGGCGAAAAAGCGTCCGATTCCACGTTGCGGATCGTGCCAAAGGAAAGGCCGGAATGCGAGGCGAGATCTTGCCGCGTCCAGTTAAGGGACGCGCGAGCCATACGGATTTGTACAGGACTGATCGAAAACATTGTTCCCTACCCACAGACGACCGATTTGAAATCAGTTAAGTGTCTCTCTAATCTTGAGGTCGATCAGAAACTTGATGACCTCGTCATAATCTTTCCGGCGAAGCCCGGTGACATCGGCAGCGTTGAATTTTGCCCCGACCATTGCGCCGACCGTCACATCGCTCACGGTTTGATCGTTGGCGACATAGGCGACGAGCGCCTGAACGGACATCAATTCGAGTTCGTTGAGCGTACGGTCGCCATAGGCAACGGTTGGAAAACTGGAAGAGCCGGATGCGGTAAGGACGTTTTTCATTGCTTCTCCCCTATGCCGTGGCGCGCTGCTGGATGCGGGGAACGTAATTCATGATCAGATTCCAATGGTCTTCGAGGGAGAGAGGCTCACGGAGCGAAATGCCCTCGCGGCGTTGAAGATCGTCAAGAAGAGCGAGCACGGCGGCTTCGCTGTGCCGGGCGAGGTAACTATGAAAATCGAGCCAACAACTACCGAACATGTCAATCCCTCCATTTGAAATGAAACGCCTTAAATAACCCAGTCACCATAACCCGCTTTTGGTATGAAAGCAATAGAAAACTTCACACCATCTTAAACATCACTTAGTATAGTAATAAGTCTCTCGAACCCGCCTAGCGAAACGGCCAGTTGTCGACTGACCTAAACGCCTGGAAAAGCCGCGTTTGCACTGCGTACTACCCAGATCGAGCAAGTACCTACCTAATACGGGTATCAACCAAGCACTTGTCAAGATCGAAACTTGGTGTTATCTATTGTTTTCTTTTGTATGGGAAGCAGTATATGAGCCTGGGCAAACAGATTCGAGCCGCCAGAATGTTGGTTGGTTGGGACGCAGAGGACCTCGCCGCTAAAGCAGAGGTAACGCGCGAGACCATCTTCAATATCGAACGCGGCGTCTTTCGTCCGCGGACGAATACGCTTGAACGGATTGTCCGGGCCTTCAGGGACGTGGGCGTCGAGTTCATTGGCGAGCGCGGGGTCGAATTGAGAGACGATACCGTGCGAAAAATTGAAGGCACAGATTGCTATGCGCAACTCCTCGACGAAGTCTATTATCAACTGTGTGAAGGCGACGAGTTTCTGGTCGCTTGGGCAGACGAAACCCTTTCTCCACCAGCCGTGCACAGCGCATATAGACGTATAATTAAAAAAGGCATCACATATAGGAAATTCATTCAACACGGGAACACGTTCATATGTGGTCCTCTATCATGGTATCGGTATATTCCACGCCGCTATTATCAAAACGCAACCGCAGTCTTCTATCAAGACAAAAGCGCCTACCTTACTGAAGATTTCAGAAAAGTGATAATTCTCAAGGACGCTGCACTAACGCGGGCTAACAAGAAATTCTTTGAAATGATCTGGTCGACCAGCAGCCAGCCGTCTCGAACGACAACTAAAGAAACATACCGAGAGCGAAGAATGGGCGGCACGACATATAAGATAATTCTGCGTCACGCCAGCGGATGGCAGAAGTACAAACACGCGCGTATACACGTAAGTGTGCCCGCCAGTCCCGGGTTTGACCCTCGACTTCGAAGCATCATAGAGTGGAGTGCGCATAAGTTCGATCAAGTGACTCTGTGCTTGCATGACACGCTACAGCGCTACAATCTGATGGCCCAAGGACTGGATGCGCGAACGGCTTATGAAACCGCGTTACGCAACGGTGATATGTGGTTACACAATAATATCTACGCACCTGATGTGTTCATAGACCTTCTTCGATGGAACCAAGTGTTGGGACATCCCTCCTATGCTTCGATACATGAAGAAGTTCAGGACCTTTACAGAAACAACATGCCCTTTGCGGAAGCAATAGACCACGATCTAAACACGTTCTCTCGGCGCTGTAAAAGGCGCGGTGAGTCGTTTGAGCCGGATAGAGTGTTTCTATCCCGCGAGTTTCTGTTGGAAGAAGTATCAGGATATATTCCTCTTTATCGAGAAGTCAGCGCAGTCGATATGTTGCCAGGCATGCGGATGAAGGCTATGCAGCTGTTGTTGGACGGGCTAGGAAGTTTCGAGTTGCGCGATAACCTCATGCTCTCCGTGAAAACGTTCGACGTGACAGCCGAGGAACGCACATGACATACTCGGTTCGCCCGCTCACTTCGGAACATGCTGAGGCTGCACGTGAGTTGCGGCTCGCATCGTTGTTGGAGTACGGCGAATTGCTCGCGAATTATTACGCACTCGAAAAGGCGAAGCCCGTGGAGTATTGGCGCGAGGTCTGCACAGAAAGACCTCATTGCTGCTGGTTCGGCATTTTTGAGGATGGGCGCTTGATTGGCATTCAATCGGCGCGGCTACGGTGGGAACGCGCAAGAGTGCCCGCTTTAGAGGGAGATCGCTAATGCTTGTGGACTTCGGCACGGTCGCTACTGCTTACGCTCAAGGGCGCCCAACATACCCGAGTGAACTGTTCCAGTGGTTAGCCAGCATCGCGCCAGAGAACACACTTGCCGTGGACTGTGCCTGCGGATGTGGCGAGGCAACAGTCGGCATAGCCCCGTATTTCCAAAAAGTGATTGCTATGGACGCCTCTGAAAAGATGTTGGCTATGGCGTTTCCGATACAGAACGCTGAATATCGCGTTGCGGCTGCCGAAAGGACAGGATTATCCGACCGATGCGTCGATCTCATAACAGTTGCTATGGCTGTCCATTGGTTCGATCAGCCCGCTTTTGGTAAAGAGGCGCTCCGCATACTGAAGCCCGGTGGAGTGCTCTGCGTGTGGTCTTACGGAGAACCATTCACCGACGATCCGGACATAAGCAGCCACGCCGCGGATGAGAACGGTCACTCGT
>CAZWWZ010000055.1:0-5440 GCA_964637795.1 uncultured Candidatus Saccharibacteria bacterium
TCAATATCCCTACGATCGCGGAAGATATCATGGGCGGAAATAAAAAAGGTTTTGGCTCGATGCCCACCGCTTCGGCCGTGATCGAGTTCGGTGGCATGCCTCTGCCAAAAACCGCATCCGCACCGCAATCTTCTGCCTCCCCTAAAGTGACCGTCGTTCGTTTCGGAAATGAAAAGAATGGCGCAGTAAAACCATCTCCCCTCATGCCGCCCGTTCCGGAATCTGCAAGAACCATAACCGAGATAACCTCTGAATCATTAAAAACTGATTCTTTGGCGCCAAAAATTCCCACCCCGTCTCCATTTGCACCGTTATCGCAGATCCCGGTTCCCTCGCCGATGACCCCGAAACCCACAACGATACCTATGCCGGCGATGCCGAAACCTCAAGTTTCCACAACTTCAATGCCGGCCCAAATGCCAAAATCGGATAATCAGCCAGTGAAAGTGATCCAAAAAGATTATTCCGAAACGGAAAAATGACAAAATAAATCCCCGCTATAGCGGGGATTTATTTTGTCATCCCCGCGCGGGCGGGGATCCGTGCTTCGCGTGAAGGTTCTCGGGTAATAAAAAATCCAAAGAACATAGCTCTTGACAAATCCACGTCTAGTGGCACTATTATAGCTAGCTGCCGCAGGGCAACAATTCAAACAAGGAGGACGTTATGTCCAATTTTCTCAGTACTATCCGAAGTGGTCATGTCCTGCGGCCGTATTATTACGGTTCGCACAAATGGGATGACTACCTGGTCGATATCCAGGAAACGATTGCTGGACTGAAAATCAGCAACAGCATTACGGCCCAAGAAGGTTCCCGCACTGATGAGCTCAGTTTTACGCTTAATGACCTTTCGTCCAGCATCGAAGATCTTGGCGCAAAGTTCGAGTGGGGACTTACGCTTCTGATCGACGGCCAAGAACGGCAGATCAAACTGCTCAACCAGATTGTCGGCCAGCTGGATGCGATCCGTGAAGCGGTCCAACTACCATCAACCACGAGAGCCAGGGAGCTTTTCTCTCTGGGACAGAACGATGTTCGCAACGGTTTTTTGCCCGAAGCCCTGAAGAAGTTTCTCGCAGCAGAGCAGATCAACGAAGTGAATTTCCCGCTCCAGCTTCAAATGGGGAAATTACTGCTCTACGGCAAGAATGCGACCGATGATGTCATCGATCTCGCAAAGGCCGAAAAGCATCTCTTGTTGGCCGCACGCTATACGGGTGCCGAAGAGAAGTGGCGCAGGTATAGCGGAGAGGCCTATTTCCATGCCGCTATCGCCTGTTATGTTGCCAGTGGACAGATGAGAGACGAACACGCTCCGGGGAATATTGTTATCGCTTGCTTGGAACGAGCGGTAATACACGCAAACCTTTCTCTCGAGATATCGCCCGAATTCAGTGGGGCATATTATCTCCGGGCAAAGTGCCATGCTCTACTTGGGAAAAAACAAGAGGCACTGGCAGATCTCGAGATTCTTGCCGATCAAGATCGTCGATACCTTGGAAAGGTAAAGGAGGATGACGATTTCTGCGTGTTTTGTGTCGAAGCGGAACAAGTATTTCGCAACGCCGTCATGAGCCCTGGACCCAATGCTCGAATAGCCGAAACGAGACTCAAAGAGACCGAGGAAGCCGTGATACGTGCCAAGCGCAGTAAGCCTGGCCTTAAGGACCTTGCGAAGATAGCATCGGCCACTGCTTATCTCGGCGAAATAAAACAACAACTCCCAGGTTTAGACGCCGACATCGTTGGTTCCCTGTCAACGTTGAATCACATAAAAGACGAAGTGAACACAATGACCATATATTGGTCAACTGGTCATATCGTCGACTGCGATTCTGATCCAAACATTTCAAACAAATATGCTCTCGTCGAGCATCAGAAAACAGGGAGGGTGAAGCTCGAACTTCATAACAACCGTTTATATGCGAACGGTAGCAGAATCAAGGCTTGTAAACGTGGAGATATTTCGGGAAGCAGCGCCGTAAATGCTTGCATTGCGAATTATCTTGTAAAACATCCGGAACTTATGCCCTCAAGCTGGGAATGTTGGTATACGTTCTTCTTGGGAACAAAATTTCTGGATCCCAATAAAGAAGTTTGTTTTGCGTACGTGTTGAAAGGATATCCTTATGTTCGTGAAGGGACACTAACCGGTGATAGTGACGAAATTCGTATTGCCCGTCTCATGGATTAACGTCGGAATCACCTCTGTAATTCTTTGAGCCTTCGGCGCGATTTTTTCGCAGCACCGAGGGCTCTTTTTTATTTTCTGGAAATCTTAAAGCGTGGATACTTCGCTCCTCGCCTTCGTGAGTGCAAAAAGATTCCTCGCGCAGCTCGGAATGACAAAATATAACACGGATTCCCGCCTTCGCGGGAATGACATATAATATATCTATGCAATTTCAGGTTCCTCAATTTATCGAAACAGAGGATAAGATCATAGGACCGTTCACGCTCAAGCAATTTATGTTTGTTGCGGGCGCTGGACTCGGGAGTGCTATTCTCTATTTCACTGTCGTTACATGGCTTTGGATGATTCTCACGATCATCCTTCTTGGTGCCGCGATCGGGGTAGCGTTTATAAAAGTGGAAGGACGACCTCTCGGGAACGTCCTCCTTTCAGCGTTCGGTTTCTATTGGAAACCCCAAACTTATATATGGAAATCTGAAGAGCAACCTGCGCCTGCGGCACAAACCGAGAACCAAGAGGCTGGCGGTATCTCTCTCGAAAAGATCATTACCGGCGCCGCACTCCATAAGCGCTGGGAAAACCTTCAAACCGGCCAAAAAACTCCGGAGAGCAACGTCGTTGAGACCAAGATGAACTCGCGATACCAGATACTCCAAAGGATCAGCGGTGTCCGTACGGCCGCAAAAAGGGTTGATTATCGATAGATCTTTTTTGTCATTCCATTGCACGGCAGGATATTTAGTTTTCCCTGGATTCCCGTTTTCACGGGAACGGCAAAAATTGATGAGGACGCTTTCGCCGTGATGATAGATGGATTATACTTAAAACATGCCAGCACCCTTAGTGAAACAGAATACGGGAAATTCCCTGGATCTTGTTGATATCAAAGAGATCCGAGACAAGGTCGTCGTCATGAAAGACGGCAGCTTGAGGCAGATCATCATGGTTGGCGGAGTCAACTTCGCACTGAAATCTGACGATGAACAGAATTTGATCGTTCAGTCATATCAAAATTTTCTGAACAGTATTGATTTTTCTCTTCAGATCATCGTACACTCGCGCAAAGTTAATATCGACGCATACATAGAAGGTTTGTTGAAAAGAAAGGAGAATGAGCCATCGCCTCTTTTGCAAAGTCAGATCGATGAATACGTGAGCTTTATCCGGGAATTCATCGAAAAGAACGCTATTATGGAAAAAACCTTTCTGGTTATCGTTCCATTTTATCCGACAAAGGGCAGTGTGGCAGGAACCTCTAAGGTGGCATCAGGTATTTTTTCCTCGCTTTTGGGAGGTAAAAAGACGACTCCGATCCAGGATCAGGCGCCCAAGACCGACGATGAAGCGGATCGCGTCCTCAAGGAAAACACCGAACAACTCACCCAGCGCGTCGGTCAGGTTATAAGCGGCATTTCAAGCATCGGCCTCGATGCAAGCGTTCTTGAAAATCAGGAGCTTGTTGAGCTTTTTTATAATTTCTACAATCCCCAGACCGTCGAGCGGGGAACCGTCATTGCGCCCCAAAAATCTTAAACCCATGCCCCAGGACGATCAGCAAAATCAGCAAACTCCATTTGGCGATGTTAAGAAGATCATCGCGCCCGCAGGCGTGGAAGTATTTTCCAATTATCTGAAGATCGGCGATAAGTTCGCAAAGACCTTTTTTGTATTCTCTTATCCTCGCTACCTCACATCCGGATGGTTCGAACCGCTCATCAACCTTCCCAATCTTTTTGATATTTCCATATTCATCAATCCCGTCGATACCGGCACGGCGCTTAAAAATCTCCGCAAAAAGGCAGGCCAGCTCGAATCCCAAAGGAACGACGAAGCAGAAAAAGGACTGGTGCGAAATCCCGAGCTTGAGACCGCCATACAGGATATTGAAACTCTCCGCGATTCCCTCCAGCAGTCCGAAGAAAAACTTTTTAACACAGGTGTTTATATCACGATCTACGCGGACACGGAAGACGAGTTGACGCAACTTGAAAGCAAGATCACCAGCATGCTGGAAGCGAAGATCGTCTATATTAAGCCCGCGCTTTTTGAACAGCTTGAAGGGCTTTCCTCCATTCTGCCGCTTGACGAGGATAAGGTTGGCGTCACGACACCGATGGATACCAGCCCCATTTCTTCATTCTTCCCGTTCGTCTCCGAAGACCTCACCTCGAATCAGGGAATCATGTACGGGATCAATCTGCACAATAACAATCTCGTCATTTTTGACCGATTCTCGCTCGAGAATGCGAACCAGGTCGTTTTTGCGAAATCAGGATCAGGGAAATCATACTCGACCAAGCTTGAGATCGTCCGGTCGCTCATGGCGGGTATTGAAATGGTCATTGTGATCGATCCGGAAAATGAATATTCCCGGTTGACCGAGACCTTTGCGGGAAGCATGTTCAATATCTCGCTCTCGTCGCACGAACATATCAATCCGTTCGATATTCCGCTCATTCCGGAAGGCGAAGACCCGTCGGATGTTCTCCGTTCGCACATCGTCACACTTGCAAGCCTTTTGAAGCTTATGCTCGGAAAAGTGACTCCGGAAGAAGACGCGCTTCTCGATCGCGCGATCACGGAAACTTATGCCTCCCGCGAGATCGTTCCCGGAATGGACTTTTCCGGCAAGGAAGCGCCGCTTCTCGGTGATCTTGAAACCATTCTCCGAAATCTCGACGGAGGGCATGACATGGCGGAAAAGCTCTATAAATACACCAAGGGGAGCTTCTCGGGTTTCTTGAACCAACCGACCAATATCGATATCAACAATCGCCTCATCGTCTTTTCGATCCGCGATCTCGAAGAAGAACTGCGACCGATTGGCATGTATGTCGTTTTGAACTATATCTGGAACCTTATCCGTGCAAAGCTTGCAAAACGCCTGCTCTTCATCGATGAAGCATGGATCATGATGCAGAACGAAGATAGCGCAACTTTCCTTTTTGGCCTCGTGAAACGCGCGAGAAAATATTATCTTGGCATCTCGACGATCACACAAGACGTTGAAGACTTTTTGCGGTCGCCCTATGGCCGTCCGATCGTCACCAATTCGTCGATCCAGCTGCTCCTAAAACAGGCTCCGGCAACCATTGATATTGTGGCGAAGGCATTCGATCTTACAGACAATGAAAAGAATTTCCTCTTGAGCGCCGAGATTGGCACGGGCATATTCTTCGCCGGAAAGCGGCATGTCGCCATACAGATCGTGCCATCTTACTTTGAGGACCAGATCATCACCACG
>CAZWWZ010000056.1:0-5268 GCA_964637795.1 uncultured Candidatus Saccharibacteria bacterium
GGAATGAAATCCGACAGCGTCGAATCATCTTCGTCGCCGACCGGCATTTCGATCGAAAGCACTTCCTGTGAGATCTTCTGGATGTGGCGCACCTTCTCGACGTCGATGCCCATTTCCGCCGCAACCTCTTCGGCGAGCGGATCACGGCCAAGCTCCTGGATCAACTGGCGTCGCACCTGCGTGTATTTCGAGATCGTTTCCACCATGTGAACCGGAATACGCACGGTGCGCGATTGATCGGCCAAAGCACGTGTGATCGCCTGACGGATCCACCATGTCGCATACGTCGAAAACTTGAAACCGCGCCGGTAGTCGAATTTTTCAACTGCACGCGAAAGACCGATATTCCCCTCCTGAACGAGATCGAGAATGGAAAGATGCGGCGTGCGATTCACGTAGCGTTTCGCGATCGAAACCACAAGCCGCAAATTTGCTTTCATTAACTTCTGGCGCGCATCTTCATCGCCTTTCTCGGCACGCTTCGCAAGATCACGTTCTTCGTCTTTTGTGAGAAGCGGCGTTTTTCCGATCTCCTTCAGATACATCTGCACCGCGTCCGGCACATCATTGCCGAGGTCCATCGAATCATCGATCACCTCAACGTCCTTATCCTCTTTCGAAGAAAAATCGATAAGTGCGCTTGTTTCAATGACCTTGATGCCGGCGCTCTCGAGGCGGTCATAGATCTCATCAAGCAGACTTACGTTATCCTCGATCTTCGGGAAGTAATACAATATTTCGTTGTCGGTAACGAAACCACGTGGCCGACCGCGTTCGATAAGCTCATTGACCTCGGCGCTCTCGATCTTTTCCTTTCCGCGAACCTTTTCTGTTTTATGCTCGATCTTCTTGGTTGAGGCCTTCTTCGGGCTCTTTTTTACCTGCCTTAAAGCCTTCAATTTACCAGCCTTTTGTGCTGGTTTCTTCTTTATTTTCTTTACTATTCTCACCGCTTTAGATTTTTTTAATGTTTTCTTCATAAGAGAGTTCCGTACGGATCACATCATCTGAATGCTTATTATTAACTATTTCTTAAAAAAAGTACAGCCCCACTTGTTCCTTCCCGGTAAAAGCTCGATGATAAAAATCCCCTGCATTCTTTTGAATTCTTGCGAAAAAATCGGCATGCGCTATCATGGTGAGGCTATGATCATACCGAATAAAATCATTCTGGAACTCCGCGCAGGCGCGGGTGGCGATGAAGCCGCGATATTTGCGGGCGATCTCGCGCGCATGTATCAACGCTACGCTATAAAACGCGGCTGGACCTTCACGATCCTCGACAAGAACGAAACCACCCTGAACGGCTATAAGTCGCTCGTTGCCGAAGTGAAGGGCGAGGGCGTCTATGAAGCGCTTAAGCATGAATCCGGCGTTCATCGCGTTCAGCGTGTTCCCGCAACCGAAAAAGCGGGACGCGTGCACACTTCGACCGCATCGGTCGCGATCCTGCCGATCGTCGAAGCCAAGGCTGTGAACATCAACCAGGGAGATCTCGAAGTAACGTTCTCGCGTGCCGGCGGACCCGGCGGTCAGAACGTGAACAAGGTGGAAACTGCCGTGCGCATCCTTCATAAACCGACCGGCATTGTCGTCGCCTCGCGCGAGGAACGCTCGCAATTCGCGAATCGGGAAAAAGCGATGGATGTCCTGCGCGCCAAGCTTTATGATATTGAACAACTGAAAGCGACCGGCAACGTTACCGACCTTCGGCGCGAACAGGTCGGCTCAGGCGATCGTTCCGAAAAGATCCGTACCTATAATTTCCCCGATGATCGCATTACCGATCACCGGATCGGAAAAAAATGGCACAACATCGAAAAGATCATGGAAGGCAACATGGATCCGATCGTGGAGGCATTCCAAAAGTAAGGCGAGGGCACAAACAGTTATCGATAGTTATCGAAAAATTCTTTGTAGTGATCGAATGTATACGCAAATCCCGTATGCAGCGGTTGCGGGAGATCATCCAAGCGAAACCAGCCGATCTCGTCGAACTTGTGCGGCTCGTTGTTCTTCGCCTCGCGCGGATCGATCTTCACGAAGAATGGCACGGCAACCCAGTGCGTCTTTTTGCCGTTCAATTCCCGGATAATGGTGTGCGCCGGAAGCTGTTCCTGAATTTCCCCGTGACATCCGTATTCCTCAAGAATCTCCTTTAAAACATTTTCTTCGAGTTCCAAGCCGAATTCGAGCTTCCCACCACCGGCATCCCACCGGCCCTGCTCATCGCGCGCGTTCGCACCACGTTTATTAAAAAGAAAATTCCCCTTGCCATCATTGCAATAGAACGGGGTCGTAACACCAATATAATCAATACCAATATCCATGGAATTTTTACTGCTTTAATAATTTTTCCACTTCCGCTATTTCTCCATCAATGCCATCTATCACATCGTACTTCTTTGCTTCTTCGGCGGTAACCCACGCGAAATCGGTCATTTCATGGTTCAGTTTCACTTTGCCGCTTTTGTATTTTGCCCAGAACGAAAACACCACGACCGGATAACCATCGGGCCGCACAAAAACAAGATCGGTCACGTAGTTCGGCTTCTCGATCTCAATGCCAGCTTCTTCCCGCACTTCTTTTCGCACGAGCCAATCCATCATGCCATACCATTGCGGATAATCCGTCGGGTACGGCAGGTCTTTATATTCAGAGTAGACCAGCTTGCCGCCAGGAACGGTCCACTTGTCCGGAAAGGCTTTTTCGGACGGTGAACGCTTTACAATAAGAAACCTGCCATCTTTTTCAATGATCGCGGTTGCCGTGACGAAATGTAATCGCGGATCGAGATCCGGCATGTTGTTTAGAGGATATTTCCAAGCTCAGTGTCATAAAGCATCGCTTCATTGATAAGCCGGTATTCTATCAGCTCCTCGGGCTTGAACCAAAGCTTAACTTCACCCTCGGCTTCCTGCGCATTGCCGGAGCAATGAACCAAGTTGCGGACAGCGCGGCTATCAATGTCGGCCACCTCATATGAATCAATGGTGTAGTCCCCTCGGATCGTACCCATGTCCGAAGTCAGCGGCTCCGTACTGCCCGTGATCTTCTTCACGATGCCGGCGGCATGCATCCCCTCCCATACCATCGCGATCACGGGACCTTTTGTTATGTACTTTTTCAAATTCCGCAAAATCACTTCCGTGATCTTCAGCGGATCATCCGACGGCGGCGTCTTGCCTTTCTTCTGGTACGATTCGATGGTCTTGAGGCCCGTTTTCACGCGCCATTCAGGATCAAGCGTGTAATGTTTTTCAACAAGTTCTTCCGTCGGGACCATTATTTTCATACCGACAAGCTTCAAACCGCTCCGCTCATAACGCTTGATGATCTCGCCGATCAAACTGCGCTGAATGCCGTCCGGCTTGATAACGACCAATGTCCGTTCTTTTTTGGGATGCGCCATAAAAATGTTTTATTAAAAATTTATAAACCGCGACTTGATTTATTTTTCTTCAGGATATCCGACGGAACCGCAAAAAGCAACCTTATCACTTGCTCATTTAGCTAAATGTGCAAGTGATAAGAGGTCGTTTATTTTGCTTTTTTCTCTTCTTTTTTTATTTCAATACCGAGATCGTCGAGTTGGCGCTGTTCCACTTCGCTCGGGGCATCCATGACGGATGTCTGGCCGGATGCCGCAACCGGAAATGCGATCACTTCGCGGATGTTCGGTTCGTTTGCGAGAAGCATCACAAGACGATCAAGCCCCGGCGCCATGCCGGCATGCGGCGGAGCGCCATAATGATATGCCTTCATGAGATGCCCAAAACGCTTTTCGGCCTGCTCCGGCGTGAGCCCCATGATCTCGAACACCCGCTCCTGCAAACTCGGGTCAGAAATGCGGACGCCGCCGGAAGCGAGCTCATAGCCGTTGCAAACCAGATCGAATTGCTGGGCGCGCAGATCTCCGAGATCCTCGCCCTTCATTACCTTTTCCACACACTCCGCTTTCGGCGCGGAAAAAGGATTATGCGCAAACGTCCAGTGCTTCGTCTCTTCGTCCATTTCGAGCAGCGGAAAATCGGTGACCCACGCGAATGCCATGATGTTCGGATCTTTCTTTTCTTCTTCACTGCGAAGATCGAACTTGTCCGCGCCATACTTTTCCATCGCTTCCTTATGTGAGATCACCGGAAACGGCTTCTGCCACACCTTCTTTCCACATGCTTCCGCAATACGGATCATGAGCCCTTCGACCATGTCGCGCACATCCTGTTCGGTCGCAAAGGACATTTCAAGGTCGATCTGCGTATGTTCAAGCTGGCGATCGCCACGCAGGTCCTCATCGCGCAAAGCTTTGGCCAGCTGGAAATATCGCTCGATGCCCGCAACCATCAAAAGCTGTTTGTATTGCTGGGGTGCCTGCGGCAGAGCATAAAATTTCCCGCGCTGGAGCCGTGACGGCACGAGAAAGTCGCGCGCACCTTCCGGCGATGACTTCGTGAGGAGCGGTGTTTCCACTTCGACAAAATCATTCTCCGCAAAATAGTCGCGGACAATGCGCGTCACCTTGTTCCGCAACAGCAGATTGTTCTTCATCCGTTCACGACGCAGATCGAGATACCGATATTTCATCCGCGACTCTTCGTCTATATCGTAGCCATCGGAATCGACCGGGATCGGCAACGCCTCGGAAACGCTCATGATCACGAGCCTCGTTGCGGAGATCTCATAATGTCCCGTTGCCATTTTGTCGTTCACCATTTTTTCCGGCCGCGCCTTCACGTCACCCGTCACGTGTACGACATATTCAAGACGCAGATCGGCCGCATTCGCGACTTCCGGACCGAAAACCACCTGGCACAATCCGCTCCGGTCACGAAGATCGATGAAAACCAGCTTGCCATGATCGCGGCGGGCGTGCACCCAGCCATAAAGCTCGACTTGTTTCCCTTCATTTTTTACGATATCTGCAACGTGTGTTCGTTCCATATTTTTTGTTTTAATTTTTAATTTCAGCCCCTCCTGTTATTTCATCGGAAAAGCAGGATAACAGATTTTTGTCGTGGTCCGCGAAGGCGGACCATCCGTGCTTCTATTTTTTAAAGCACGGTTTCCCGCCTGCGCGGCAATGACAGAAACAATAGAACACCGCAAAATAAAAACGCCCCTGCCAAAACCAGAATCCAGGAAAAACGGAATTCTGACTTTGGTAAGGGCGTTCGCAAGAACAGCTGTGCCACCTTACTTCATTCGGCCACACAACCCGGTCGAACCTTATTATGAATTTTCACGGACTTTTCCTCCGGAGGGGTTTA
>CAZWWZ010000057.1:0-4894 GCA_964637795.1 uncultured Candidatus Saccharibacteria bacterium
TCCGGCATTCTACGGGCGGTGTTTTTCAGACAGGATGGTTTCTGGAGTCGATCGCGACGCAAACGCTCGTTGTGAACATCATAAGAAGCCGTTCTGCCTTCTGGAAGCATGGTGGACCGAGCGGGGCGCTTCTTGCAAGCACTTTCGGCGCCGTCATTGTTGCGTGGATATTACCCTACACCTGGCTGGGGCAGAAGATCGGTTTCGTGGGTCTCGGCATATCCTCCCTCGCGGTCATAGTCTGCATCGTTTTGATCTATCTTGTCGCCGTTGAGATCACAAAAAAATATTTCTATAGGAGATACGGATATCTTATAGAAAAATAACAAGATTCAAAAGTTCGAATTTTATCATCTCGCTTCATAGAACGAGATAAAAAATTTCTTTCGATAATTCGATCATTAACTTTATGTTATGACTATTTCAGAAGAGAACAGAAACGCTTTTACCCTGATCGAGCTTCTCGTCGTTATCGCCATCATTGCTATTCTCTCTATCGTGGTCGTCCTCTCTCTCAATCCCGCAGAAATGCTTCGTCAAAGCAGGGATAGCAACCGCTCTTCCGATCTCGATACGTTGACCCATGCGTTGAATCTCTATCAGACGGACCAATCGGTCGTCTCCGGCTCGGGTCCCCTCGGCTCCTCCACTCTTATCTATCTTTCCCTGCCGGACAGCTCCTCCACCTGCGGCTCCTGGAATCTCCCCGCGGCTCCTTCTGGCTACAGCTACCAATGTGCTCCCACGAGTTCCTACCGCAATACCAACGGTTCCGGCTGGATCCCCGTGAACCTGGCTTCCACGACGACCGGATCTCCTCTTGGTCAGCTCCCCATAGATCCGGTGAATGCTTCTTCCTCCGGCCTCTATTACGCCTATACCACGAACGGCATCCAGTATGAGGTCACGTCCCTCTTTGAGTCAAGCAAATACAAGGCACAATCAGCCCAGAATCCCTCGATTTCCTCCTATCCCGAGGTCAACGCCAAAGGAAGTTCTCTTACCCTGAATCCTTTGTTCAATCCATCAGGACTGGTGGGCTATTGGCCGATGGATGAAGGAAGTGGAAACATTGCCTATGATGAGTCGGGAATTGGAAACAAAGCTACCTTCGGCTGCCTAGGGACTAGTTGCTCCAATCCATCGTGGGCGGGAGGGAGAATTGGAAGTTTCGCCCTTTCCGAGAGTCCTGGCGCCTCGCAGTCCTCCTATGCAAAGGCCTCACCGGTCAATAATCCAGCAAGCTCTGGGAGTGTTCTTTCGATCAGCCTATGGATAGATCCAAACTCTTCCCAGTCAGATGGCGGAGTGTTTATCAGAAATGGAAATGGTGGCGATGAAAATTATGGTTTTGAACTTAATAGTCAATCGGGAGGATTGTATTCAGTTCGCTTGGAGGCATATAGCGGCAGCTTTGTCTCGGCAACATCGAACCATATTGTTCCCACGAGTGTATGGAGCAACCTTGTCCTCATCTTTACCCAGGGACAAAATTTCCAGATTTACCTCAATGGTGTATTTCAACAGACCGTGAGCTTCCCGTATGTCAGCGTTTTGTCAACTTCAGACCTCGGCTTAGGCGGCACGGATGGAACGTATCAGTCGCTCGACGGCCTCATCGACGACGTCCGCATCTATTCCCGCGCGCTTTCCGCGGCGGAGATAAGCGCTTTATACAACGCCGAGAAATAATTTACCTTTCGATGGATTCGACAAGCTCACCGCAAGTAACGCGGAAAAGTGACATTTGAAAAGCCGAATGATAGATAGTTCTTTTTAAATGTCATGGTCCGCGAAGGCGGACCATCAGTGCTTTTAGAAAATGTAATTAGAAGTACGGGTCGTCCGCCTTCGCGGGAACGGCAATAGTCGAGATTCCTCGGCAGGCTCGGAATGACGGAAGTGGTGAAATTGGGATGACAAATGAATCGGGGATCCATATTTCTGTTTCGCGAATAGATTCTTATACATAAAAAAGCCCCGCCGTGATGGCGGGGCTTTGAAGGGTTGATGATTATAGATTCAATCCTGGTTTGTTGCCGATCTCGTAGGCTGTGTTATTGTCGCCGCCATCCGTCGTAACGACGTCGTTCGTTCCATTGGCACCATATTTCTTGCTTTCCATAAAGGTGTCGATCTCGAAGTAATAGGCACCGTTGGTCGTCGTTGCGGCATAAGCGTAATAGTTCGCCAGGTTATTGAGGGGATCTACGGGGAGCGAAGAAAGTGGAGAGCTGAGGGTTATCTGTGAAAAGTTGACCGGAAGCCATCCCGTGGAATCATTTTTTCGGTAGTTTGTAACGGAGGAAGAGACGTTTGTATAGTTGCTTGTAACGTTAAAGATGCCACACCTTGCAGCTGATGTCGCATTACTGCCCGTCGTCGAAAGGTAGCAACCTCCATAGCCTGCCGTTGATGAAGCAAGGTTCGGGGCCGCTGAGTCGACAAGATAAAGCGATATGGCACTGCGCAGCGTGCTGAGATCTGAAATGCGCTGGGAGTCGCGCGACTGGCGGAGCATTTCTGCGGGGTTTATCGTGAGCACGACGACGATCGAAAGGATCGCGATAATGGCGATGACCACCAATAATTCGATAAGCGTAAAGGCAGATCGGGATTGCGCGCGTTTTTTATTTTTATTTGAGGAACGATACATGAACATGCAATAAGTATTTTATTTCATTTCAGCCGCTTTTTTTCTTCGGAAGTCGATAAATCTAAAGACGAGGTAGCAGATCAGGATATCTATCGCACCCAACATAACCTCGACGATTTCCATGGTCTTCATCATTGATTCGTAGGGTGCAAAAATATCATCATAAGGTTCCTGTATTACAATGCCCCAATTATAATTTGGAATTTGTCCGTAGACAAGGAAATTATCCTGGTTTTCCGATGTGTTGCTGGTAATCATGGTTCCGCTTTGACCGGCGAGGATGTTTTTTACCGGTGCGGATGATGCAAGATTAATGAGATCGCTTGATGAATACCTTGGATGCGCTACGATATTGCCTTCCGAATCGACGATATAGGAGAATCCGTATGTCCCCATCGATAATGCATTGTTGAAGTCGAGGAAATTTCTTGTGGGGATCTGCAGAACGATAAATCCAACGATAGTATTGTCGTTCTTGATGGGTGTTGCTATGTCGATAATATCGAAAGAAGGAATCGCACCGCGCTTGGTGACGGATGACACTACCGTGGTTCCGGTTTGCCGTGCGGCGGCGTACCAACTCGCATTTGAGGCATTTGTTCCGATTCCGCCGGTGAGCGTCGGGTATGCGGACTGTTCGACGCCGTTTCCGTCAAAGAGAACGACGCGATCGATATAAGTATCATAAAACGAAACGGCATTTTCCGCGTCCCGTATGGCATCCGCCGCACCTGCCCATTGCCCCGCTGTGGCATCTGTGGTCACTTTCGGTAATGCGGCCATTGATGACGCTATGTCCGTAAGGTGATTCAACTTGATTTGAATCGCAGAGCTCGCAACGCTTCTCTCACCTTCCAATTGGGAAGAGATCTGCTGTTTTAAAGTAAGGCCGGTGTGATAATACATCAGCCCGATACACAACGGAAGGATGAGGAAAATTAAAAAAACAACGATTGTGATGGCGATTTGTTCACCGCGAGATATGTTCTTCAAGAAGTTCATTTACTTAATATAATATCCCAGAGAGAGAGGTTTCACAAGAAAAGTTTTGCACAGGAGCTTCAAGTGTAACTTTAAGGGTGATATTTATAGCGTTCGCATTTCGCGGATATGGGCGCGCTTTTTCAATGCTTCGCGCTTGTCGGACTTTCTGCGGATACTGCCGAGGCCGAGTTCCAACTTTATGAAGCCGTTTTTGAGATACGCGCGCAAGGGGATAAGGCGTCGGCTTTTGTCCTGCAGTGCGCCGGTGACGCTCTTTATTTCGTTTGTGGTGAGCAGGAGTTTTCGTGCACGATCTTCGACATATCCTTCGGACGTGTTCTTGGGTTGATAGGGTGGTATGTGGGAATTTACGAGCCAAGCTTCACCGCCGCGGATCAGAACTTGCGATCCGGCGATCTGAAAATGCCCGCCTTTGGCGCTTTTTACTTCATTTCCGCGAAGCTCGATCCCAGCTTCGAACTTTTCCTTGAATTCATAGTCGAACGTCGCGCGGCGATTTTCCGCAATGGTTGATGGGGTTGGCATGGACAATGAGAATCTTTTGAAAAAAGGAGCGGCGGAGCATGGGAAACCGTAGGCGCTGGCTCCTTTTTCTGTCCGGTCGGACAGTAGCTCTACGCCGCTCATTCATAGTTTAGCACAAGCTATGATTGCGGGATTTTTTCTTGTCATGGTCCGGTTTAGCCGGACCATCCGTGTCTCCTTTCTTTAAAAGCACGGGTCGTCCCGCTTCCTGGACGATGACAAAAAGAAATGGCACAACGCAAATCTTGCTCACATCTTTTCCGGAGCTTCAATACCAAGGAGGCCAAGGCCGTTTTCGAGAACTTGTACGATGCTTCGCGTGAGCATGATCCGTTCTGCTTCCCGTTCCGAGCCGATGATCCTGTTTTCGTTATAGAAAGAGTTCCAGGCTTGGGAAAGCTCGAAAAGATAGAGACAGAGATAGTGAGGCGCAAAATCGTTCAATGAGGCCGCAACGATCTCCGGAAAACGATAGAGCGCGCGAATGATCGTTTTCTCGCTCTCCGGCAGGGCGTCGGTTCCGGGCATTAAGGTTCCTGTCGTTTTTTGCGATCGATATTTTTCCGGCGCTTTCGCAAGAATGCTTTTTGCGCGCGTGGCGGCGTACTGGACGTAGGGACCGCTCATGCCATGAATGTCCTGCGCCGCATCGAGATCGAACACGACATCCTGATAGGTATTGTATTTCAAAAGTTCGAATTTGATGGC
>CAZWWZ010000058.1:0-4782 GCA_964637795.1 uncultured Candidatus Saccharibacteria bacterium
GATCGATTTCACGGCATCGTAGACCGGCTGGATCTGCAGAACCATCCCCGGCCCGCCGCCGAACGGACGGTCGTCCACTTTGCGATGCCGCTCCTCCGTAAAGTCGCGGAGATTATAGGAATTCACTGAAACGATCTTATTCTTTTCCGCGCGCTTAAAAAGCGATTCGCGAATGTACGAATCGAAAATATCGGGGAAAATGGTTATGACGTGAAACCGCATGGAATAGTTTTAAGCTGTCATTTCGAGCTTTGCGAGAAATCTCATCATCCTTGATTTTACGGGATCCCTCGCAGGCTCGGGATGACATTATATATATTTTTCAAGATTCCTCGTCCTTCGAAAATCCTCGGGGCAGGCTCCGCTCGGAATGATAAATAATCGGCATGACGGACAAATAAAGTCCGACGTAAGATTACTTGGCATTCCGTTTCTTCTGGATTTCACCGATTGCTTTCCTCAGTGCGTTGATGTCGATCTTTGAGCCGGAATTGTTTTGTTGGCTCGCGCGCGATGTATCATTCTGAGCATTCGGGTCTTCATCTTCGGACGACGCGATGGCTGCGGACTTGGCATCATGGCCTTGATCGGTATCAGTCCCTTCTTCTTCGTTATCACCCTTTTTGCGGTCATCGTTATGCGTAACGATGCCATGTTTTTCTTTGAGCGGCAATTTTGAAAGATCCGAAAGATGCATTGTGCCGCCCTGAAGTTCCTCTTCTTTTTTCTGTCCCGGTTCTTCAGGGGGCGTTTCGCTCACAGGAACTCGGACGACGCGGATATTTTCCGCACGAGCATCTCCGGTTGACGTTTGCCCGGAAACAGATCCTGCGCCCTTTGAACGGACTTCGAGCGAATGATGGATAGCTTGCTTTAAAGCGTCGATATCGACGTTCGGATGCGGAACTTTCTTCCTGACCTGATCACTATCAACAGGAGAATCATTCCCTCCGGCTTTTTCCGGGACCGATCCTTTCTCTTCCTGATCGACAGGAACGACTGCCCTTAATGTTGCTGCGGGTCGAGGCTCCACGTCGCGCACATTGCGCACGTCGGGCGCTGTTCTTTGGCGAGCACCGGGACCGAGCACCTCGGATAATCGTTTTTCACGCTGTTGCGGCGGCCGCGCCGATGGAACATCGGCGGAATGCCATTCCTGTGCGATCTGCGCCTCAACGACGCTCTTCGGCGTGCCATAATGCTCGCGGGAATTTTTAATGATCACGTCGCGATAGGATTCGAGCGGTATCTTCTGCGGCGGCAAGGTCTCCGCGGAAAACGGACGCGAAGAGACGCCGTCGATCATCAACTTGATATAAACGTTCGCCTTTGAAAGATTGACGAAATCGTTCTGCAGGAATTCCGGCATGAACTCCTGTTCCAAATATTCCGCATCAGCGGCACCCACGCGGAACGAAATGATCGTTCCCACGTTGCCGAACACGGCATCACGAACCGATGTGCTGTCACTCGAGATCAGCTGGCCGATATACTGATGCGCAAGAACCAGACTCAAACGATATTTGCGGGCTTCGGACAAAATGCTCGTGAACGATTCCGTGGCGAAGTTCTGGAATTCGTCGACATACAGGAAGAAATCGCGGCGCTTCTGCTCCGGCGTATCGACGCGCGACATTGCCGCAAGCTGAAGCCTCGTAATGATCATGGCACCGAGAAGCGCGGAATTATCCTCGCCGATCTTGCCCTTGGAAAGATTGCAGATGAATATCTTCCCCGAATCCATGATATTGCGCATATCGAGCGTCGAATGCGGCTGGCCAAGAATGTTCCTGACAAGCGGATTCGAAACGAACTGGCCGACTTTGTTCTGGATCGCGGCCAACGCTTCGGTCTCGAATCGCTGGCTGTATTTCGAGAATTCGTCCTGCCAGAACGCCTTGATGACCGGATCCTTCAGATTGTCCACTATCTGTTTCCGATAATCCGGGTTCGAGAACATGCGAAGGATCCCCAAGAGCGTCGCCCCCGGATTTTCAAGGAGCGCAAGCAAGGTATTGTTCAGAATGTATTGCATACGCGCCGACCACGCATCGGCCCAGATCTTTTTAAACACACCCATGAGCCCTGACGCGATAAGATGCCGGTACTCGGTGCCGACCTGCTCCATCGGATTGAATGCGATCGGAAACTCCATATCCGATGGATCGAAATAGATCACGTCGTCCAGGCGGCTCTCCGGCACGAAATCGAGCAGTTTTTCCGCCGATTCGCCGTGCGGATCGACGAACGCAAGCCCTTTCCCTGATCGCATGTCCGCGATCGCCATATTTTCAAGCAGCGTCGTCTTCCCGACGCCGGTCTTTCCGATAACATAAATATGCCGGCGGCGGTCGTCGAGCTTGATGCCGAATTTCTTCTGTTGATGACGGAAATTATAAACCCCGAGCGGGGTAAGATCCTGCATATCGTCGTCCATCATATGAATAATAATAGCATCCTGTCGCCCCGTTGGAAAACGGGACCCAGGAGGAAGAACTTGGATCCCCGCATCGCGGGGACGACAACGCAGTCGAATAGAAAAATTCTAATCGTCGATCGTCGGAATGCCGGACGGCGGACTGCCTCGGCGCGACGGGATCTTTTCGAGTTCGGTCGTCGAGACCGCCGCACTCGGGAAGTGATAGATACTGGCAAGTTCTTCGATATTCAAAACTGATTTTTTTTCGCTCGGGGAAATGTGGCGGTAACTTTCGTAGATCGCACGCTTTCGCCATCTGATGCGGGTATCCTTGAACATACCGCGCACGGAATACGACGCCGTCGTCGTCGCGCCATCGGGTTTCAGAGAATTCAAGTTTTGCGTGCTGAACTGGCGTATAAATCCATGAATTGCTGCGATCACACCAGGATCGGGACTCCCCTGTTTCGTGACATAGAGAAAACGCGGCGTCGCCTCGAAGGCGATCTTCGATATCTTCTCCTCGATGGCCTCGGTCATGTCCTTCTCGCCCGGCGTGATCAAAAAACGCATCGTCTTTGCCACCTCTTCCTTTTTCTTCACCGCGGAACCAGGATGTTCGAAAGGGGCGCGCACCACTTCGCCAAGCGTGACGCCAAGACCGAAGTCGGCAAAAATGCCGCCTGATTTGTTCTTCGATTCCGTGCCAATGATCTGATTTATTTTTTTCTCCCCTTCTTTTTTGAAATCTTCGCCAGTTGGCCGGACGACCAATTGATACCACAACTGCTCATCATCCCTGAGCTTCGCCATGATCTCCATGATCGGAGCGATCGTGTCGAGTCGCCGTTCCTCGGTCGGATCTTCGAACTCAAGATAGGTCCGGATCGGGAGATAATTCTCATGGCGCAAAATCTCCTCGAAACCCGAAATATCTATCTCCTGGTTGGGGAGAACCTCGGGAAAATGATCGAGATAATCGTCAACTTCCATGATCTCGGCTTCCGGATACTGGCCGTAGACCGCGGCCTCCATATTGTGACGCATTTCTTTCGACAATCGCATATAGAAATGGCTTTCGCCGGCGCGGGCGATCAGCTCGAACGCCATCCATGACTCTTCTTTCCCCTTCCAGTATTTATCGAACTTCAAAATCCCGTAGGAATACGGGGCATGCGCCGCGGCAAAGATCTGCTCCATGGCCTTTGGCGTCTTCAGAACGTTCTTAGGAATTTTGACCTCAAGCAATTTCCAGGAAATCGCCTTCACAAACCGGATATGGAGATAGACCAGCCAAAAATCCCAGAAAATAAAAAATGTAACGAGCGGCAGGACGATCCACCACACCTCGCTCCACGCAACAAGGACGCTCTGCAGGACGCCCTGAAAAATGCCTTGTAACATCGTCGCAGACATATGATTATTGTAGCACGAAACGTCTTGCTGTTCCGCGCTCCGACACGGAATCCAGAAAAAATCTGGGCCCCGTTTTCCAACGGGGCAACAGAAAAAAGATCCTTTTTATGATTCCCGCACGCGATATCTGCCGTCCGGCAAATGTTCGAATAAAGCCTTGTTCTGCAAATTGATGACTACGGTGTTCGCCTTGAAGAAACGCTGTTTCGTTACGTGGCTCACGACATCTTTCGCAAGCAACGGTCCCTTTTCCTTCAGCACTCTCGCGATCACCTCGCGCGCGATCCCCGGTTCATAGCCATGTTCCCGAAGACCATACATGCCGCGACCGACCAAAACGAACCGGTCATCTTTAATAAGTTCATTATGAACCGTAGGACCCAAAGCTTTCCGGCTGTCATCGAACTTCACGTCATTGATGCGGCGGGCGATGCTTTCAAAATGAAGCGGCTCACCATTTTTCTTAAGTACCAGATAGATCTTATCGCGCACGGTCTTCGGACTGATCTCCGCCCAATCCGAAAGCCCCTCATCTCCATAAGGATTCTTTCCGATGCGTTTCGTAAGGCTAAGGTAATTTTCAGCCGTCGTGGACGGCACGACATTCTCTTTCGTAAAACTCGCAAGTTCAGTACGATACGATCCCTCAAAAACCTGTCCGCGACGTGAACGAAGCGATCCTACCCATTTTTCAATAAAGGATTTCGCCGCCTTCCATTCTTTGTCGCCGCTCATGTAGATCGGAGCAAAATCCTCGTCCTCATGGCGCTCCAAAAAAGATCCCGAAGCTTCCGAGAGAAAATCGAGTTGTGCGACATTGGCTCCTTTTGCAAGCGTTGCCACATATGCCGCAACGTCATCTTTTCCCGCAATGCCGCCTTTCCCCGCGATGTAACCCTTGACCTTCGCGATCAATGCCACGGTTTCGCCATGATCTTTGACGTTCT
>CAZWWZ010000059.1:0-4781 GCA_964637795.1 uncultured Candidatus Saccharibacteria bacterium
GTAAAAAAAGTGATGCCGGCCGTAGTATCGATCGTCATCTCGAAACGGCTCGAGGATCTTGAGCGGGAAATGCCGGAAGGCCATTATCCTTTCGTTCCCGGCCATAGAGACATCGACGAAAAACATGAGCGAGCGAAAAAGATAAAAATATTGAGCGCGCTGGCGGATGACCATCACATGGTCGAGATCGGCGGCGGTTCGGGCTGCATTGTCGACCCGAACGGTCTTGTCCTTACGAACAAGCATGTCATCGATGATGTCGGTGCGGAATATACGGTCATTCTGAACGATGGGCGGCGCTTTGCTGCAAACATACTGACCCGCGATCCCGTGAATGACATTGCAATCCTTAAAATAGATGCCGACAAACTACCCTTTTTGAAGCTCGGCGATACGCGCAAGCTTGAGCTTGGCCAGGGCGTCATCGCGATCGGCAACGCGCTCGGCATATTCAAAAACACGGTATCGCTCGGTATCGTATCCGGCCTTTCGCGCGCCATCGCTGCACAATCGGACCCCGATGCGCCGCAGCAGGAAATGCGGGGCCTTATCCAGACTGATGCCGCGATCAACCCCGGAAATTCCGGCGGACCGCTCGTGGACGATAGCGGCTGCGTGATTGGGGTGAACGTCGCTATCATTTCCGGTGCCCAGAGCATCGGATTCGCGATCCCCGTGAACACCGCAAAACGCGACATTGATGATCTTAAAAAATACGGCCGTATCCGTCGGCCGCTCCTTGGACTCCGTTATATCATGATCGACGAAGCTCTCCAGAAAAAAATGAACCTGCCGGTATCCTATGGCGCGCTCGTAGTTCGGGAAAGCGAAAACGACGCAGCCGTCGTACCCGACAGCCCCGCAGCGAAAGCCGGGATACGCGAAAAGGATATCGTGCTCGCCATGAACGGGCGACGTCTTGATGCTGATCATCCCATTCAAGATCTTCTGGAAGACTCCGAAGTAGGGAGTCGCGTGACGTTTACCATTATGCGCGGCACAAAAGAACTTACCGCAGAAACGATACTCGCCGAAAGAAAGTGACGAGAATCGCTTTGCAAGCCGCGCGAGCTTAGCGATTCCGTCATGGTCCCCGGAGAGGGGCCATCCGTGCTTTCAAGATTTTAAGGCAAAAGCACGGGTCCTCCGCCTGCGCGGAGGATGACAGAAAATGATGACGGGGTGACAATAATCAGTAGCTATATTGATCCACGAGTAATCCTTTATTGTCGAACAGATTGACGGTGTCATGATACTGATCGAGAGGGCTTGAACCCATCCATATCCACCACTGGTTCGAGAGGAAGTTCGTATCGCTCGCATGGGCCCCGACGCATGCCCGATAATTGAAATTATTTTCGAGATAATCGCGGCACGCATAATCGGTGATGGCGATCTGTGCATCATTGAGATCCGGCACCTGACATGACCCAAGGGAATAGATATAATTCTCGCATGCGCCGGTAAAGCCCATTTTCGAGATCGCCGATTGATCGATGTACGGACAATTTGAGGGCAATGATGGCGTAAATTTGTTCGAATTCCCGATATAGCCGATACATTCGTTGAGCCGGAGATTGAACGGTCCGGAGGAGGAATAAATATAAACGTTCTGATTCTGCTTGATCACGATGTCGCTGGCTGCCGAGAGACCTGACGGGTCATAGAAATTAATTGCCTGGGGGATATATTCATCACCCCTGTTCGTCTTGATCTGCCACCCCGTGATATCCACCGTATCACTTGCACTGAGTCCGTAAGATAAAAGAGAGATCGTCCCATACGAATAAAAGTTTCCCGCCGAAGCGCCGCCGAAGGTTACCTTTTTGAAATAGGGAGAAAGTTCGGCAAGCGTGAACCCTTTCGGGATCTCCGAGGCGGGAATGGTCGTTGTGGCGCTTGGTTGCGGCTGTACGTTCACATTTGTCGGCTCGCTGCTTGAACTCGAAGGTACGGATACTGGTTGAGATTTCGGTGCCGAGAAAGCCGTGGCACTCCCACCTGCGGACAGGGTTGATGACGCAGGAACGAACCAGCTGGAAGCTTTGTAGTTGAAAAGCGAAGCGAAAGGAGCGCCGATCTTCCCTAAAAAATTCGACTGGACCACGAAGATCACGAGTCCCAGGACGAAGACACCGAACAGAATAATGATGATCTTATTGCCCATGGTAATTTATTTTTTATTTGTCATCCCGAGCGGAGCCTGTCCCCGCGAAGGCGGAGGCGAGGGATCTTTTATCGTTGAGATTCCTCGCCAAGCTCGGAATGACAATTTTAAAAATTAATTCGGGATCGAATTTATACGACAATGTTCACTAATTTTTTATCGACGTAGACGATCTTCTTCGGCGTGGCGGAACCGATCGTCCTTTTCACGTTTTCATCCGCGAGCGCAGCGGCCTTCGCGTCTTCCTCGGTCACGGATGCGGCCATTTGCAGGATACCCCGCATCTTGCCGTTCACCTGCAGGACGATCGTAACCGTATCCGCGATCAAAAGCTTCGGATCATAAATCGGCCACGGCTCACGATGAATCGACGTTTGATGATCGAACGTTTCCCGCCAGATCTCTTCGGTGATGTGGGGCGCGAACGGTGCCAGAAGTTTGAGAAAAATCTCGAAATCATCTTTCGTTGCCCCGTGTTCTTCGAAGCCGTTTAAAAGGATCATAAGCGCGGAAATCGCCGTATTGTAATGAAGATCCTCAATGTCCTCCGTCACTTTCTTGATCGTTTTATGAAGAAGGGAATGGATTTCTTTTTCCGAGGAAGCATGGATCCCCGCCGCCGCGGGGACGACAGAAAATTCATTGCCAGCACAGTTCCATGCTCGCTTCAAAAATCGCTCGATCCCCAAAACTCCGGAGTCGCGAAAATCGCCGCCCTGTTCGAACGGCGCAAGGAACATCAGATACATGCGAAGCGTATCGGCACCAAAGTTCGCGATATATTCATCCGGGTTCACAACGTTCCCCTTCGACTTCGACATCTTTGCGCCATCTTTGATAATGAGTCCGTGTGCGCGGAACTTTTTGAACGGTTCCTCGAAATCGACGAATCCCCAATCGTGGAGCGCCAGCGCGACGAAACGGACATAGAGCAAATGCAGAACCGAGTGTTCCGCGCCGCCGGTATAAAGTGCGGCCGGGAGCCAATGTTTTACCCGCGCGTCATTCAGGGCTGTTTTCTCGTTTTTTGTATCCAGATAACGCAGATAATACCAGGCTGAATCAAGGAACGTATCGGAAACGTCGGTTTCTCGACGCGCCATCGAGCCGCAAGCGGGGCATTTCGCTTCATAAAATTCCTTGTCGGTTGCAAGCGGCGATACGCCGCTTCCGGTCGGGCGAAAATCTTTGACGTATGGCAGCAACACCGGCAGATCTTTTTCATCCACCGCATACCAGCCCGGCATATCTTCATGTTCGCCCTTCCCGGCCTTCGCGCAGGCATCGCAAAAGATCATCGGAATCGGTGGCCCCCAATAGCGCTGGCGCGAAATGATCCAGTCACGGAGACGGAATTGTGTTTTCATCTCGCCATGAACGAATTTCGTGATCTCCTTTTTTGCCGTCTCCGAATCCATGCCATCGAACTTCCCGGAATTCACCAAGATTCCATCGCCAGACCAAAAATCCGTTTCAATACGAAGTTCAGGCGAAGCTCCTCCGGCAACCGCATTATTCCGCAACCCAACCGAAAGAGGACGGGGAGAAACAACTCGTTGCACAGGCAGCCCGAATTTCTTTGCGAATTCGAAATCGCGTTCATCATGTGCCGGAACCGCCATGATGGCGCCCGTGCCATAGGAACCCAAAACATAGTCTGCGACCCAGACCGGAATTTCTTCATTGTTCACCGGATTCACGGCCTTAACTCCCTTCAATTCGACGCCGGTCTTCTCGCGGCCTTCCGCGCTCCGCTCTTCGTTATTTTTGCTCTTTGCTTCAGCTATATATTTTTCAACCTTCTCTCCATCCTCTATTTTTGATTTTAAATCCTCGACGATCGGATGCTCCGGCGCAACCACCAAATAGGTCGCACCGAAAAGCGTATCGGGCCGCGTCGTGAAAACCCGGATATTGGATGTTAAGCCTTGAACCTTGAATTCGATCTCTGCGCCCTCGCTTCGCCCGATCCAGTTTTTTTGCGCGATCTTCACTTTCTCCGACCAATCCAATTTCTCAAGATTGTTCAAAAGCTGATCGGCGTATTTTGTGATACGGAACGACCATTGCTCGAGCTCTTTTTTAATAACGACCGTGCCGCATCGCTCGCACTTGCCGTCTTCCACCTGTTCATCCGAAAGAACTGTCTGGTCCTTCGGACACCAATTTACCGATTGCCGTTTGCGATAGGCAAGATCATGCTTCCACATCTGTACGAAGAGCCACTGCGTCCAGTGATAATATTCCGGCTTATAGGTTTCGACTCGCTCGTTCCAGGCAAATCCGTTCCCGATCTTCTGGAGCTGATCATAAAAATGCGCTTCTGACTTTTTCGCCTGATCAACCGGATGCGTACCGACCTTCATCGCATAATTTTCCGAATGGATGCCGAATCCATCGAGGCCGATCGGTTCGAACACATCGAAACCTTCCATCCGCTTCTTGCGGCCATAGATATCCGAACCCGTGAACGCATACATATTCCCAACATGAAGACCTTCAGCCGACGGATATGGGAACATCATGAGGTTGAAAAAAGGCTTTTTTGCCTCATCTAAATCCGGCTCGTAAACGCGCTCTTCCAGCCACTTTTTCTGCCATTTCGGCTCGATTT
>CAZWWZ010000060.1:0-3023 GCA_964637795.1 uncultured Candidatus Saccharibacteria bacterium
CAAACTCCGCAGTGTAGGTCTCGTGCGTCACGAGCACGATCGTATGTCCTTGTTTGTTCAGGTCGTCAAGAATGCCGATGACCTGAGCTCCGGATTTAGAATCGAGGTTGCCGGTCGGTTCGTCGGCGAAGATGACGTTCGGATTGTTCACGAGCGCGCGGGCGATCGCGACCCGCTGTTTTTGTCCACCCGAAAGGCGGCCAGCCTCGCTCTGTATTTTTTCTGCGAGATCGACGGAACGGACCGCGTCCTCGACCATCTTCTTTCGTGCGCTGGCGGGCACGCTGTCGTTGTAGAGCAGAGGGATCTCGACGTTCTCATAAACCGTAAGGCGCGAGAGAAGATTGAAAGCCTGAAAGACGAATCCCATTTCCTTGTTCCGCATATGGGCGAGCTCCTGGTCCGACAGATCGTCGATGCTTTTTCCGAAAAAAGAATAATTGCCGCCGGTTGGACGATCGAGAAAACTGAGGATCTGGAGCAGGGTCGATTTGCCGGAACCCGATGGACCGATAATGGAGACAAAATCGCCTTTATTGATGCTGAAAGAAACGCCGCGGATCGCCGAAGTGACGTTATCGTCGTCGATATAATCCTTTTTAAGTTCTTTGACGTCGATCATGGAATTTTCTTGCTGGATTCTGTGGAATATTTTTCTGTCGTGGTCCGCGGAGGCGGACCGTCCGTACTTCAATTTTTAAAGCACGGGTTCTCGCCGTCGCGAGGATGACCATTTATCAGATTATTTGAGCCCGATATTCACAACCTGTTCACCTTCGGTCGTTCCTGAAGCTATTTCAACGTTTCCGTTCTCATCCGAGATACCGAGCGTCACGGGCTGTTGGACCGTGGTGTTATTGACGAGGGTTTCCACAAATGCGCCATTGTCATTCTGAATGATGGCGTATTGCGGCAGGATCAGGACGTTGTTTTTTTCCTGCGTCGCGATACTGAGGTTCGCCGTGAGGCCGCTCTTCATGCGTGGATCGTTCTTTGCGAACGCCACTTTTACCTGATAATCCACGACGCCGGAAATGATCGTTTGCGCAGAGTCGATATAGAAGACTTTCCCGGAGAATGTTTCATTTGGAAACGCATCGAAGGTCATGGACACGACATCTCCTGTGGATATTTTTCCGATATCGACCTCCGGAACATCAGCATCAACTTCGAGAGAGTTGCTCACGATAAGCGACGTGACCGGAACTCCGGGTGAAGCGATCGCTCCCGGTTTTGCGTTCTGCATCGTAACGATGCCGCTCATGGGCGCAACGAGCGATGCCTTGTCTATTTTTACCTGGATCGCCTGCTCGCTGGCTTGCGCTTGTTCGACCTGCGCCGTCTGTGCATCGATATCCTGTTTGGTCGAACTGGCGCGCGTGAGGTTGAGCTGGGCTTCAGCCTGCTCAACAGCGACTTTCTCGGAATCGATCTGCTGCTGGATCGTGCTGATGGATGAGATCGCGGTATTTACCTCATTGAGGGCGGTGGTTATGTCGTTCTTGTAGGCTGCGGTCGTAACGCTTGGAAGTGACGTGCCGTTTGCGATGGCATTCGAGGAATCAATGATGAGATTCTTGATGACGGCGAGACGCGAGGTGGCGCTCGATAATGACGAGTCGATCGTTGAGGATGTCGTTTGGCCGCCATTTATTTTCTGCAGATCGGTTTGCCATGCCGTGAGGCTGGTTCCCGCAGAGATGCGTTCGAAGGCTACGTCGTTTGCGATCTGTGAATCGTTGATCGAAAAGGTGAGCTGGGGATTGTTGGTGTTGGCATTGCTGAAGAACGGCGCGAGCTGGTTCGTGACGGCATCGTTTGCGCTGGTATAGGCGCTTGCAAGCGTGTTTGGTGCGCCCGTATAGGAATTTTCGAGGGTTTGCTCGGCGGCCTGCAGGGCGGTTTGCGAAACGGCGATATTCTCGGGCGTCGCTCCCGCTTGGAGCTTTTCGAGCGCCGCAGTCTCCGAATCGACGTTTGCCTGAGCTTCCGCGAGTTGGGCTGCGAGATCCTGCGTATCGAGTCGTGCGATGGTATCACCGGTATTTACCCGATCCCCCTCATTATAATAGACCTGCGCAATGGTGCCGCCATTCTCAAAGGCAAGATCGACGCTGCGAGTCGTCGTGACGTTTCCGGTCACGCTAACGACCTCCGTGATCGAGCCGCGCTTTACCGTGACGAATTGATAGGTTGTCTTATGTGAGCGTGCAATGAAAAACCACGCGCCGCCGCCGATGAGGATGACGAGGATCACGATGCCGATTTTTGATTTAAAAAACCCCGAAGTTTTCTTGAGCATGTTTTTATAATATTATTTCGGTGCTTTTTTCATGAGCCTTCTTACGGATGCAAGATGTTTCGTGAGATGGGATGCCATCGCTTCGAGCCGCGATGCCTTCATGATCATAATCGTATCATCGTGCGCGCTCATGACAATGAGCTTTTCGCCTTTCACGAGCTTCATGGCGGCGCGTGCCTCCGCGGGGATGACGATCTGTCCTTTTTCGCCGACAGTCGCTATGCCGATGAATTTTTTCCGGCTTGACTTGTTCATGCTCAAACGATACCATAACAATAAAGGAATATCCAACAAGTAGGAAAAGTAGGAAACGGATCATCATGTTATTGCGAGCGGAGCCTATCCCGAGGGTTCTTGAGAGGCGGAGAATTTCTCTTCGTGGATGGCGGTGGGAATGTCTCGCATGGCTCGCCGCGGCAAAATCATAAATTCCAATGTCATCTATCATTGAGGTCAAGCATTTGGTGAAAAAGTTCGGCGATCTCGCGGCCGTGGACGATATCTCGTTCGATGTCGCGAAAGGGGAGATTTTCGCGTTCCTCGGGCCGAACGGCGCGGGTAAGACGACGACGATCAAGATGCTTACCACGCTGCTTGTTCCGACGAGCGGGGAAATACTGCTCGATGGGCATAATCCGGCGCACGATCAAAGCGGCGCCCGGAGATCGTTCGGTATCGTTTTTCAGGATCCGAGCCTTGATGACGAGCTGACGGCGCTCGA
>CAZWWZ010000060.1:3123-4754 GCA_964637795.1 uncultured Candidatus Saccharibacteria bacterium
AAGAAGCAGACCGGTACGGAATTATTGGAAGACGCGTTCATTAAATTGACGGGATATGACCTCCGGAAAGAGTCGGCCGGAGGGACGGATCACATGCGCACCCGCTCGAGGGCGTGGGGGAGAAGATAAACAAGAAGAACGGATGAAGAATCAGCGAACAGATTTTTATTACTCTTTCTCCATCTTCATAATTCATCAATAACCATGTCTGCTATTTATATTCTTTGGCTCCGTCAGTTGAAAAGGTATTTCCGCTCGAGGGCGCGTATGATAGGCTCTCTTGGTCAGCCGGTCATGTTCCTTATCGCGCTCGGATTTGGATTCGGGCCTATCTTCGAAAAAGCCGGCGGGGGAGATTATATCCAGTTCCTCGCACCGGGGGTGATCGCCATGGGAATTCTCTTTACGGCGATGTTCATGGGCATCGAGATCATCTGGGATAAGCAATTCGGATTCCTGAAGGAAACGCTTGTCGCTCCCGTTTCGCGCATGTCGATCATGATCGGCAGGACTTTAGGCGGTGCGACCGTCGCTCTGGCGCAGGGCGTCATCGTTTTCCTTATTGCTTGGGCAATCGGATTCCGTCCGAGCTTCGCCATGATCTTCGTGGCGTTCATCTTCATGTTTCTGATCGCGATGCTTTTCACGGGAATCGGGACGGCGATCGCGTCGGTCATGGACGATATGCAGGGATTCCCGCTTGTTACGAATTTTCTCGTCATGCCGCTTTTTTTCCTGTCGGGATCGCTTTTCCCTCTCGCGGGCTTGCCGCCTGCCATCGAGGTCATTGCCCGACTCGATCCGTTGTCTTATGGCATTGACGGGCTTCGCGGGGCGCTCGTGCCCGGTTCGATCCATTTTGGATTTCTTTTTGACTTTGGCGTGCTTGGCGTCATTACGCTCATCGTTTTAGGTATCGGCGCATATCTATTCTCGAAAATCGAAATATAGTTAGTCCTATCTCAACAATATCCATCCGGATCTTGCGATTCTTTTCGGCTGTCCCTCGATAAGGCTCGGGATGGTGAGTCCGTCGAGCCACAAACCAAGAATTCCTCATCTTGAGCCTGTCCTCGCGCAGGCGGGGAGAAGGTCTCGGTTTTCGCTCAACCGTTGGCAGCGAAAAGGAAAATGAATGGTTTTCTATTCATTTTTTCTGAGAGAACCAGGATGGTCTTCCGTTAAAGTCCTCGCGATATCCGGATATCTGTTTTTGAAATAGGACTGACGATTCCGAGGTTCCTCCTCCAGAATATAAAAGTTGTCAGACCATTGCGTTTTTCTATTTTTCTGGCATAATAAAAGTATCTCTTATTGATGCCCCTTGCTTATTTTTTAGGTATAGTGTACAATATATTCACATAATCAATCATATTTTAACCAATGGCAACATTTTCAAAGATCATCACGAATGCGCTTGCAGGATTAAGTCCGCGACAGCGGGATGTGATCGTGGCGCGCTTCGGTCTCGAGGGAGATAAAGAAGGAGAGACTTTGGCTACGATCGGAAACCGGCTCCATATCACGCGGGAGCGTGTTCGACAGATCGAGAATGGCGCCATGGCTACGGTCGCAAAGAACGTCAAAGATCATGGCGAAACCGTGGCATTGATCGCGAAGGTCAAGGGTTA
>CAZWWZ010000061.1:0-4586 GCA_964637795.1 uncultured Candidatus Saccharibacteria bacterium
GTAGCTCAGTGGTAGAGCATTTCACTGATAATGAAAAGGTCGAAGGTCCGATTCCTTCTGCGCGCACAAGCGCGCGTGCCCACATGTTCACTTTCAACTCGCTGCTGTTCATAATGCAGAATCAATCTTTGTCATGCATGCAAATGCGCGAGAGCCGCGATCTTTGATCGCATAGCACCAATTGCGGTAGAATTGTCGTATAATAAAAATATGTCATCACAGATTTTTCTTGCCGCGATTTCGCTCGTCAGTAATTTTAATTTTGCGTGGCCATCTCTGCGTAATGGCATCGACGTCCTCGTTATCGCCATTCTGATCTATATTGGTTTGCGGCTTCTGCTCGAAACTCATGCGTGGCCGATGTTGAGCGGTATTCTTGCGATCGCATTGCTTTATGGTGCGTCGAACATTTTCAATCTTCCACTGACCCATCTGGTGCTCCGGACATTTTTCGGTTTCTTCATTATATTTATAGCTATCATTTTTCAGAAAGAACTGCGGCGTTTGCTTTCGTCGGTGGGATTTTTCAGCTTTAGGCATACCGTTCCTCCGCGGGAAACGACGATCCTTACCATAAGCAGGGCGGCTGCGGCGCTTTCAAAAGAAAAGATCGGCGCACTCATCGTATTTCCCGGCAAGGAATCGATCAGTCGGTTTCTCGAAGGTGGCATCGCGCTCCGCGGTGAAATATCCCAGGAGCTGCTGCTCAGTATCTTCAGCGAAGCGACGCCGGGTCATGATGGTGCGATGATCATCGAGAATAACCGGATAAAAAAATTCGGCGTGCATCTGCCGCTTACCGAAAATATGGATAATCTCGGTCAATTCCACGGTCTTCGTCACCGGGCGGCTTTAGGGCTGTCCGAACAGTCTGATGCGTTTGTGGTCGTTGTTTCGGGAGAAACGGGGAGCATTGATATTGCGCGCGGGGGAGTTTGGACCCATTGCGCGGACGAAGAGGATCTCCGCCGGAAGCTCGACGATTTTTGCAGTTCTTTTTCGCTCCCTTCATCGACGGGTGCGACTTTTTCCTACTGGTTCTGGCAGAATGCGGGACTCTTCGCGGTATCGGTGGTTTTGGCGGGCGGAACATGGCTTCTCTTTGCCCCTGACTTCGCGATGGTGCAAAAAAATTTCACCGCACCGCTCGAATTTCAGAATGTTCCGGCCGGATATTTCGTCGAAGACGCGATTCCGCGCGATGCCGTGCTCACGCTTGAAGGACAGAACTCGGATTTCAATGCGCTGAATCCGCAGGCGATGGATGTTTCCGTTAATTTCGGCTCAACTACGACCGCTGGTTGGCACACGATCACGCTTACAGGAAAAGACGTAAACGCACCACTCAACTTTTCCGTTGTTCAGGTTCAACCGCGAAGCGTCGAGGTGGAGATCGTAAAGGATTAATGACCGTGGAATAACCGACCTCTAAGTTCATGGATGATAGTGATCTGGCAAAATTCATCAGGACCGACATAGCGAAGATGGCATCATATGCCCCGGCGCCCTATCTTTCGGACCTTGAAGAGAAATATGCCTGCCAAAGGGACGAAATTCTAAAATTAGATCAAGGGGAAAACATATACGGCCCTGTTCCCGGTTTAGGTGAGGCTCTTTCCCGAAATGGAAACAACTTCAATCTTTATCCGGATCCGGAATATAAAAAATTAAGATCGGCCATCGGAAAATATGTCGGGGTCGATAGGGAATATGTAATGGTGGGTTCCGGCGCGGACGAACTGTTGGACCTGATCCTGAGGCTTATCCTCGGCGAGGGAGACGAGGTCATCTATTGTCCGCCTACCTATGGCATGGGCGCTATGCTCATAAGTCTCAATAAAGGGAGAATTGTCGCCGTTCCGAGAAATGATGACTTCTCATTGAATATCCGCAGCATCAAAGACCGTGTCAGTGGACGAACCAAAGCAATATTGATCTGTTCGCCGAATAACCCTACGGGCAATACGGCCGCAAGGGAGGAGATCGAAGCAGCGCTCAGTATCGGCAAGCCGGTTATTATCGACGAGGCCTATTTTGAATTTTGCGATAAGACGAGCATTACCCTGCTCCATGAGCATAGAAACCTTATCATTCTGAGGACTTTCAGTAAGTGGGCGGGGTTGGCCGGTTTGCGTCTGGGATACGCCGTCATGGATCCCTATTTCATTGACGAAATATTTAAAATAAAGCTTCCTTTTAACGTCAATGCGGCAGCGGAGATAGGTGGCCTCGTCGCGCTCGATAATCTCGCGCTTGCCGAGGCGGCAGTTCGAAAGATAATAAGCGAGAGAGAAAGAATTTACGGTGTATTGAATGATATCCCGGGTTTTACGGTCTATCCGTCCGAAGCCAATTTTTTATTCATCAGAACAGAGCACAATTTATCCGCCCTGAAGAGCCATCTGGAAAATAACAGAATATTCCCCAGATATTACGAGGAACAGAATGCGATAAGGCTGACTATCGGAAAACCCGATCAAAACGATAAGGTTGTTGCCTGTCTCCGTTCGTTCAAAAAGCCGGAAGAATCCAAATAGAATCCTCTGTTTTTATTTATCAAGTGGCCGTACCAGGGGGAGAATATGGGGCTTATCTTTGTCGGCTGATTTTATCAACAGATCGGTCGCTTCCGTGAGATTTTGTCCGACCGTTACGACGCCGTGATTTTTCAGCATGATCACGTTGGTTGTTTTGAACAATGGCAGCATGCCATAGCTCAATTCGATCGTGCCGTAAGGGATATCTTCCGGGGTCACCGGAATATTTTTATCATCCCTTGCCCCGACGTTGACATGGGCAATGGCTTTCACCTCCGGCATTTCTTTATAGATCGTCCAGTGATTGATCGATTCGGAGGATGGGTCTTTGGATCCGATAAAGTAAACGCGATCGCGATCCGCCTCTGCCACGAAAATAATCTCGTTCGGCTTGAGGTCGTCCAAGGCGGATCCTGTAGATGTCACGAGCATGCCGCCGGGCACTCTCATGCTTAAATTCCCGCCGCTGCCGACAGCTAAACCGGCGATGCCTATGAGCTTCCCGCTGTCCATGAATTCCTGGATGTGCTCATCTATGAGTTTCTGGATATTGATGGCGTCCGGTCTGGTGGCTCCGTCTTCGTATTTCATGTTATTCGATCATGCCTTGCGGCCGTAGGTTGTTTTATGTTCCGGAAATTCGGTTGCCGCCTGATAGCCGAATCCCTTAAGGATATTTTCAGCTTCCGTGGATGTTTCTTCCCCGTTGATGATATGGTAGGAGGCGATTGCGAGATTTGTTTTGTTTGTCTTCAGAATATGTTCTGCTCCTTTTAACGCTTGCAGTTCGGATCCTTCGATATCCATTTTTATAAAATCCACTCGGTCAATGCCGAGCCTCCCCAGTTCATTATCGAGCGCGACAACGTCCGTTTCCTTGGTGTAAGGGCTTGCGTTGAAATAAAACGAAGCTCCTGCAGTATGTTTGTTGTTGAATTTCAATCTTCCATCTTTATTCCACAGTGCTTTGTTGATGATGAGAATGTTTTCCAGTTTATTCAGCGCGACGTTCTCGCGGAGCTTTCTGAAGTTTTCGGTATCCGGCTCGAATGCCACGACCTTCCCGGATCTTCCGACAACTTTCGCCGCATAGATCGCAAATGTTCCTTCATATCCTCCCGCATCGACCACCACATCGCCGGGCTTCAGTTCGTAGTGGCGAAGGTAGCCGTAATTTTCTTTTTTAAATGAAACGGCCCACGGCTTGTACTCTATATCGTAGGGAGTCAGATTCTCTCCGGACCAGCTGCTGAATTTCAGATGTTGCCCCCTGAAATTTATCTCTACATAATCTTTATGCCATTTTCTTTCCTCTATCATCGGGCGCAGTTGGCCGATGAGATCTTCATCGGATGCGTTCGTATTGTTCAGAACGAGGTCATATTTCAGATTGAGTTTTTTGCATTTTTCATAGATATCCGTTATTTCCTTGCTGGACCATGCGACATTGCCATTGCGGGGTCTTTGTTGAAGCCTCTGAAGAGTGGTGGCGAGCGGAACGTCGATATAGATCAATCTGATATCTGCGACTTGCTGCATTTTTTTCAGGATATCAAGGGCATAGGATCGCTCCATGGTGTTTTCAAGGCAGATACTTCCGCGTTCATCAAGGAATTCGAAAATGGCGCGCTCGGCCAATGGCTCGGCTCGTTTTCGATATTCTTTGGGATCCCTTTTCTGTTCTTTTATGAAGATATCCTCATATGCAAAGAAAGGAATGCCGAATTCTTTTTCCATCAGAGCGCCGATGTGTGATTTGCCGGCGGCTATTGGTCCGACCAGTAAAAATGCATCGTTCATATTAGGGATAATAATAATTTATTTGTCGTATTTTGTCAAATCTATCCGATTTTTCCTTGTTTACAGAAGTCGTGCATCGTTCGATTCGAAATTATGGGTCGGGTCGTGGTAGAATGTCCTCATGAACAACAACTCTACTATCCCAACTATTTTTGTGGTGCTTGGGGCGACGGGTGATCTGATGACAAAAAAGATCGTACCGGCGCTTTTCAGTCTGCATGAAAAAAAGAAACTTCCGCCGAAGTTCAA
>CAZWWZ010000062.1:0-4577 GCA_964637795.1 uncultured Candidatus Saccharibacteria bacterium
AAAGTCATGTTGAATCCTGAAGCGAAATTAAATCAAAAAATGTTCGATGAAGACGCGGAACAGCTTCCGATCCGCGATGGGTATGGCGAAGGGCTCGTGCTGGCCGGCGATGCGAATCCGAACGTGGTCGCGCTCTGTGCCGATCTTACGGAATCGACGCGGACGCAGGCGTTCGCGGAAAAATTTCCGAAGCGTTTTTTTGAGCTGGGCGTTGCCGAACAGAACATGGCGACCGTTGCTGCGGGGCTCGGCATAAGCGGAAAGATCCCGTTTATAGCATCGTATGCGACGTTCTCGCCGGGCCGGAATTGGGAGCAGATCCGGACGACGATAGCGTACAATAATTCCAACGTGAAGATCGCTGGGCATCATGCGGGCATTTCGGTCGGTCCGGACGGTGCGACCCATCAGGCGACGGAGGATATTGCCATTATGCGTGCAATGCCGAACATGCGTGTGATCGTGCCGTGTGATGCGATCGAGGCGCGCAAGGCTACGGTCGCCGCGGCGCAGATATTCGGCCCGGTCTATCTTCGGTTCCAGCGCGAAAAGACCAGGGTGATGACGACCGATAGAACGCCCTTTATTCCGGGAAAGGCGGAAATATTCTGGCAGCCAGGAGGTCCTTCGCAAAGCTCGGGGCGACAGTCAAAACCAAAAACAGAAGTTTTGATTGTTGGTTGCGGTGCGGTGCTTTACGATGCGATCCTTGCTGCACGTGAGCTTGAGCATGAAAAAATCGGCGTGATCGTTTTGAACTGCCACACGATCAAGCCTCTCGATGAAAAAAAGATCATTGAACTTGCAAAAAAGACGGGTGCCGTCGTGACACTCGAAGAACATCAGGTGAATGGAGGGCTTGGCGGCGCGATCGCGGAAGTTTTGGCGAGGCATTGCCCGGTGCCGATCGAATTCGTCGGTATGCAGGACACGTTCGGAGAATCCGGTGATCCTGCCGCGTTGCTCAAGAAATATGGCATGGACAAAAACGCCATCGTCCGTGCGGTGAAAAAAGTTTTGCGCAGGAAATAAAAAGAACTATTGCAAGGCGGGGATCCGGGCGGGAAGATTTATTTCTTTTCTGCCTGAGGAAGAGACTCTCTTTTTTCCTGTGGGGTAGGAACCATGACTATCCTGTTTTTTCCGGCTTCCTTTGCACTATAGAGTCCGCCATGGTCCGCTCTTTCAACGGCTTTTTCGATGGTTTCTCCGGGGATAAGATCGGTTACGCCGCCGCTCAGGGTGACGGACATCTTTTTTCCATTGAATTCGGTCTCGAAACCGAAACCCGCCTGTCCATCGTCTTTCCGATAGAATTTATTGATGACGTCTTGGGCGTCGGCACCCCAAAAAACAATGACGATCTCGTCGCCGCCCCATCGGCATAGTATATCGCCTTTCCCTCCGTTTTTGATGCGGATCGTATTTCTCAGGTGTTCGGTCAATTTGGCGAGCACGTGGTCTCCTGCGGCATGGCCGTTCGTATCGTTTATGCCCTTAAATCCGTCGATATCAAGGATAAGGACCGAGGCTTTTTTCTGTTTTTCAGGATCTCGTTTACCCGATTCTTCTTTGTTCGACGGAAAAAGATATGACATTTTTTCCTCGAGGCCGTCGCGATTGTCCATGCCGGTCAGAGGATCTTTTGTGGCAAAAAGTTCAAGCTGTCCGATGATCTCTCGTTGCTCCCGTATGATGTCTTTCGATTTTTTTCCTTCTTCCCGCAGGTCGTTGTTCTCGGTGGTCAAGTGCAGTATGGTTTCCCGTGCCTGGCGGAGCGCTTCCTGAACCGATTCGAGTGACGGCTCTTCCGGCTCATGGGTCATGCGTTCCGATGATGGTTGATGATGTGATATCATGTACCGTATAATAATACCATGGCTACTATAAAAAAACAGACTTTGATTTGTATCGGCGATGTCGTGATGGATGCGTTCATTATTCTCGAAAAAGCAAGCGTACACGAGCATCCCGATCGAGAACATCTTGAGATCTGCATGCCGTTCGCGGATAAGATCCCGTATAGATCGCTCACGGTCATGCCTGCGGTCGGCAATGCTTCGAACGTTGCGGTCGGCGCGCGTCGTCTGGGGATCGATACCTCGATCATCACGGCGGTCGGCAATGATTATTACGGGAAGGAAATATTGAATTGGTACCGCAGAGAGAAGGTTGGTACGAAATTCGTGAAGATAAACAATGGCAAACCGACGAATTACCATTTTGTTCTGAACTACGGTCCGGAGCGGACGATCCTCATCAAGCATGAGGATTATGAGTATGCCGATCCTGCGCGCATGGGAGCTCCTGACTGGATCTATTTTTCCTCGATCGGCGAACATACGCTCGGATTTCACGAGAAAGTCGCAAAATATCTTGCGGCGCATCCGAATGTGAAGATGGCGTTCAATCCGGGGACGTTCCAGTTGAAGTTCGGTCCGAAGAAATTGAAGAAGATCTACGAGCGGAGCTATACGCTTTTCGTGAATCGCGAGGAAGCGGAGCTGATCCTTGGCGCGAAGCGCGACAATATCAAAGAGCTTTTGTCGGGCCTGCGAAAGCTTGGGCCGAAGGTCGTCGTGATCACGGACGGACCTTTGGGCGCATATGCATCGGACGATGATTCGTGCTATTTCATGCCGCCCTATCCCGATCCGAAAGCTCCGGTTTCGCGCACCGGGGCGGGCGACGCGTTCTCGTCCGGATTCTTATCCGGATTGATCTATGGCTTGTCGGTTCCCGAAGCGCTCAAATGGGCGCCGATCGAATCCATGCATGTCGTACAGTATTTTGGTGCTCAGACTGGATTGCTCACGAAGCCGGAACTTTTAAAACTTCTTAAAAAAGCGCCGAAGGGTTATCAGTCGAAGTTCATATAGGGATTTGTCATCGTCATCCTCGCGGAGGCGAGGATCGTACTTGATACATAAAAAGCATGGATGGTCTGTCTTCACGGACTATGATGAAAGAAAAGCTCTTCATGGAATTTATGAGAGGTAATTATGCTAAACTAATATGGTGATCCGCAAAAAGCCGGCGGCAAAACGTTCCGTGGAACATCTGCATCATTTTCATTGCGGCAGTTGCGGCAAGTGGTGGTCGATAGGAGATGCGCCCGCGCGGAAAACGGTTTGGTTCTGTCCGTGGTGCGGCGCGAAAGAAAAATATCCGGTACGAAAGAAATAATTTTTTTATCATGAAAACACTTCGCGAAGTTCTTGCCGATGTCGATACGCGCCATATCGCGGTCGGACATTTCAACATTTCCGAGCTCGCTGCGCTCAAGGGGATCTTTTCCGCAGCGCAGGAGCTTACGGCATCGTATGGTGCGCAGATACCGGTCCTGATCGGCGTTTCGGAGGGTGAACGCGAATTTATCGGTGTCCGGCAGGCTGCGGCACTCGTGAAGAGTTTGCGCGAGGAATATGATTATCCAATATTTTTGAACGCCGACCATACGCATTCGTTCGGAAAAGCGATTGAAGCTGCAAATGCGGGATTTGATGAAGTTCTGTTCGATGGTTCTGGCCTTGCCATGGAAGAGAATATCGCGGAAACCAAAAAAGTGGTTGTGGCTATCCGTGCGATCGATCCCGCCATCGTCGTCGAGGGAGAGATCGGTTATATCGGAACTTCATCGGAGGTCATCGCGGAAAAACCGGTAAACTTGGCGCTCTCAACGCCGGAGGAAGCGGTGCGATTCATGCGGGAAACGGGTATCGACGTGCTTGCACCTGCGGTCGGCAATATGCACGGACTTTTAAAAACAATGGTCGCAGGAACAGAGAAGAAACGTCTCAATATTGCGCGCATTGCGGAAATCAAGCAGGCGATAGTTGCCCTTCCGGTAAATGCGACGGGCGGCGGCCACTGGATGACCTCACATGGCGGGTCGGGGACCGCGGATGAGGATTTCACGGCGGCAGTTGCGGCGGGCATGGATATCGTCCATGTCTCAAGCGAACTTCGACTCGCATGGCGCCGCGGCGTCGAAGCGGGACTTGCAGCGAATCCTGACGAGATCGCTCCGTATAAAATTTTTCCTCCCGCGATAGAAGGAATAAAGAAGATCGTCGAAGATCGGCTGAGACTTTTTAATGGTTTATAGGGACTAAAATACTTTTGTCATCCTGAGCCGCGCGAAGGATCTCTATGGATTCCTCGCAAAGCTCGGAATGACATCCAGGGTTCGACCCTGAATAATTCAAGGTCGACCCCTGAAAATTATTTTTTAGAATTTTTATTAAGGCACGAGGCTTTCTTTCGGATAACCTAAGCGAAGTCGAGATAAAAATCCATGAGCGAACAGAGGAGATGTCGGGCATTTCCGAGTTTCCGAGGTGGGTGGCATTTCCTCGTTATGAGTGATTCGAAATTTTTGAGCCGGAGCGGGTTACCCAAAAGGAAACCGAGCGCCAAGTTATGCACAGCTTATCTTGACGGCGGTCGCGGGAGGCCTAAACTATAGATAGGTCTCCTACAATCTATGTTTTTTATCTATTTATTTTCTCGACATATATGCCGAGACCAAGTCCATCGCAGCTATAAGTGCGATACAGTTCCTTAAAACCAAAGAC
>CAZWWZ010000063.1:0-4487 GCA_964637795.1 uncultured Candidatus Saccharibacteria bacterium
AGGGAAAGACCATGCGCCGCTTCGTCACTGTAGTTGCCGTCGTCATGCTCGCTGTTACTTGCTCCGCGCAGGAAGTTGCTGCCCCGAAATGGACCGGCAATTACAGCGTTGATTTCAAGACGCAATACTTCGGACTTCCTGCTTCCGCAACATTCGCGGACCAGAAAGTTCTCCAGCAAGAAGTGGATGTCACGCGGCACTCAGCCAATGACAAGACCTTCGCCACGGCAACCCTGTGGAACTCGACCGGCTTCTCGCACGCATTCAAAACGTATGCCTACGAAACCGATGTTGACTTCGCCATCGCTCATCAATTCGGAAAGTATACCGTGAGCGTCGGGGAGTGGCTGTTTCTCCTGAACCCGAAAGCGGCGGGCTTCAATACCCTCGTGTTCGACACCAAGGCTTCACGAGCTTTCTCTCACAGGAAGGATGGCGCAGTGCCATTCCTCGAACTGCAGAGTTATCGGATCACCAACAAAGCCGCGATCCATGGCGGAACCTACCTTGTGGCGGGCGTGACACATGTCCGCACGCTCTCGCATCGGTTCTCCATCGCATCCCAGTTCCAGGAAGGATACGATGCCGATGGCGCCTTCGGCAGCAAGAGCGGGAAATCGCTTTTCTATGGCGAAACCGCTCTACGATTTGCGCCGAACAAGACGACCACCATCATCCTCCCCCGCTTCGGCGTGGGCGGATCATGGAACGATCGATCCAAGCGGCCGACAAAAACGATCTGGAGTATGGGATTCTCCAAATCTTTCTAACTTTAATCTCAAAACGGCCGACGCACCTAGCGTCGGCTGTTCTTCTTTTTTGATACCGAATTCCCGCCGACGCCGAAATGATAAATCTTATCTCACCACTGCGCCAAATTCTTCGGTGGTCTTTTTTTCGAGCGTTTTGTGCAAAATATCGATCTCGTCATTCGTAAGCGTGCGATCACCCGCGCGATACGTGATCCGATAAGCATAGCTCTTTTTGTCGGCGCCGAACTTTTCATCATTCTCATATTCATCAAGAAGTTCAACTTGCTCAACAAGATCTCCCGCAACGTCGCGGACGAGATCGAAATAAACATTCGGCATAAAATCCTTTTTCACTACAAAAGAGATGTCGCGAACGATCGCCGGATATTTGCTCACTTCGACAAATTTCTGCCCCAAATGAAGCTGCTTTTTTACGCGCTCATCATCCGACCACAACAACCGAATGTCCGGCAACTGCATACTGATGATAGCGAGGCGCTCCAGGCCAAAACCGAAGGCCCAACCATTGTATCCCTCAAGTCCCATTTTTCGGAGCGAGCTTTTCTTCGCCATGCCACCGCCCAAGATCTCGAGCCACTGGCCATTGACATCAACCTCAACCTGAAGCGATGGATCTGTGTATGGGAACGTATCATCCAAAAAACGGTATTTCACGTCCTTGCCGAAAACGCCCTGCACGATCTGGCTCAACACGTTCTTCAACTCATCGATCGGAAGAATCCCCTCACTGTCAGGAACCAAATACAACCCATCCATCTGATGGAAGACGTTCATGTGATGGCGGTCGATCTCATCCTTGCGATAGACCTTCCCGTAGCATATGACGCCAAGCGGTTTTTGGGCGGCGATCTTCGCCTTGATCTCCGGTAAGTTCAGATAGTAATACCACATGACCGTGTCATGGGTGCGCAGAACGTTCTTGTCGTCGACATAATAGGTATCGGACATGCTCCGGGCCGGATGCTCGGGCGGAAAATCAAAAAGGTCAAAAGTGATACTTGCCGGCACGACTTCCGGAACAATGACGTTGTCGAAATTCTCGATGATCGGCAGACTTCTGACCCGCGCGACGATATCGAATAACGGACTTCCCGGCGTGCGCGGGAGATCGGGCATCGCAAGATAGCGCTTCACGCGCTCCGCGTAGGCATCGCTCCGCGCGAGCAGGGGCTTCAATGCTTTTTCCTGCGCATCAAGCGAAATTTTATATTCCTTACTTTCGAGCCGCGTTTTATCGTAGAGTGATCCCATTACAATTATGATAGCAAAAAAATCGCACTTGTCACACCGTTATTCGGCGGCCTCCGCGAGTTTCTCATCTTTTTTGCGCTCTTCGCCTTCCAATATCTCGAACAGCTTTTTCTGGATCGCGATTGATTCGGCCGGCTCCCAAAGCTCAGCATCGGTGCGATCCTGATAGCGCCGCTTCAAGGCGACGATATTTGCCGCAATGTCCTTTTCGTCCGCCGTGATCTTTTCCTCCTTTCGCATCGCGCCCATGATCAAGCTTGCGGCGATCTGTTTTTCGATCGCCTCTCTTTCTTCTTTCTCCAATTCTTCTTCCGTTTTCTTGACCTGCTTCAAATAGTCCTCAAGCGAAATGCCCGCCTTCTGAAGCTCTTCATCACGATGCTCGAAAAACGCAGCGAGCTCCTGATCGACGAGCAATTTCGGTATCTTTATTTTTGTCTTCTGGGCAATCGCCTGCACCATGGCTTCGCGCCGAACTTCTTTTTCGTCGCGCTCTTTTCCCTCCTTCAAGTTCCGCTCGAGCTCCTCTCTGAACTCGGCAATGTTCTTATACGGACCGAATTGCTTCACGAATTCATCGGTCAGCTCGGGAAGCGTCGCATCGTCTTCTTTGCCCGGTTCGCCGCCACGGAACATTTCGCGGATATGGTTTATGGCCTCATCAATTTCTTCCGCCTTCACTTCAACCGGCTTTTTCTCTTGGGCGATCTTTTTCGCAATACTCTTATAATCCGGGAGTCCGATCTCGGGCATAAGCGCGAAGCGAGCCGTGAAAACAACCGGATTTCCGGGCGCAAGTTTCACGAGTCCGACCTCCGGTGTACCCAAAATAGACAGCTTTTCCGAGTCGATGATCTCACGGATCGCTTCGGGAAGCGCCTTATGCGCCACCTCTTCCAAGAGCTCCACCGGATCCATCCGTTCTCGCACCATGGCGGGCGGTACCTTTCCTTTGCGAAAACCGGGGAGAGAAAGATCTTCCCCTGCCTCTTCCAGCACTTCGTCTTCGTGCTTGGCGATGGCATCGGCCGCAAGCTCCGCCTCGAAAGCGATCTCCCCATCCTTTTCCTTTGTTTTCTTCAAATTCAAATAGTTGGCCATAATGTTTTATTTATTTATTTATGTTAAATTTTTGCAAAATATCTCGGCTTATTCGGTAGAACGAGTCCATGAACAAACCACACCCTGACCGCGTTGAGTATATTCCTATGCCGCAAAAATTTCAAAATACTGGCGCGCAAAATATCACCCTAGAACCTGTTTTTTGTAAAACCTACTGATTAAATTTTTCTCGCAAGCAAAGCAAAGAATCCTTTTTGCGAATCCGATGCATCGTCATCAACTTTCTGGGTATTGGTCGTTTCAAAACCGGCGTCCGCAAGAACTTTTTCTATCTCTCCTAAGCTCTGATATTTATATGAATCATCATAGGTAGGAATAATGAAATCTCTATAATTTCGCCCCAATTGTTCCCATTGATCTTTTGATAATTCAATGTATTGATCGCGACCATCATTTTCTCCATATCTCCGCACTACTTCCGCCCGCCACTGTAATCCCAGATCTTCAGGCGGATTACCCGAACTCGTTCCTGCCATCACTTTCATCAATAAAGAACCATTGGGTTGCAACACTCTCCTGACGTCCGTCAAAATTGCCAATTCTTTCTCGCGTGGCATACTTCCGAGCAAAAGATCGGTAGTCGCCAAATCTATCGAGGCATCTTCTTTATCTAAATTACTTGCATCTCCTTGAATAAAGGAAAAACGATCATCATTATTCATTAACTCACATCTCGCGAGAGGTATCTTACACATATCAACCGTGGAATGAACACCAATCTGAACACCCATGGATAAAAGAGCCTCGCGCTCCAATAAATGGGAAGATTCCGAAGCGCATCCGAAACGTAAAACATCTGTCGGCCCTTTCAATAAAGCTTCGGGTATCGGCAAACGATCGACGCCAAAGAATGGCTTCGTGGGATTAGCATCGTTTTGATGCCGCATGAGTTGCGTCATAACGGCATAGCCCAGGTAGTACGAAACGAGACTGTCTGGATTTTTTGACACCCCCCATTCCGGCACGCCATTGGCTTTTGCTATCTCCTGCAAGGATTCATGAATATCTTCTGGCCCATACAAACCAACCCTATGCGCAGCAAAAAGTTTCGATATCCGTTGCTCTTCCTCTGATTCAGAAAGTTCGGGCTTTTCTATCATGATCAATTCAATAGATATATTTTATCAAAAATATTTTACAAAGGGTAACGGATAAAATTTGAGTTTATTTTTATACCCTTATTGAATCGGTTGGGAGTGAATCGATCTTATAAAAGCATCGCATTCGAGCATCGAATGCCCCCACAAACCTTGACAAAAGCATAAATCTTCTGCTATAATTTCATTGAACGAGTGCGAGTATACCTTAGCGACGACGTCGATTGAGGCATATCCCACACGA
>CAZWWZ010000064.1:0-4480 GCA_964637795.1 uncultured Candidatus Saccharibacteria bacterium
GCCGAAATGGCGGCGGATGTCACCTTGCCGCTCCGCGAATCGAACCTCGTTTTTGGCGAGGGGAACATAGATTGCGAAGTGATGTTCGTCGGCGAGGCGCCGGGCCAGAACGAAGACCGTCTGAAGCGGCCGTTCGTCGGGCGCGGCGGACAACTCCTTGATCGCATGATACAAAGCATCGGTTGGCAGCGCCCGGACGTGTATATCACGAATATCGTGAAGCGCCGGCCGCCGGATAACCGCGATCCGAGCCCTGAAGAGATCGCCGCGTATCGGCCGTATCTTGCGCGTCAGATCGAGATCATCAATCCGAAGGCCATTGCGACGCTTGGTCGGTTTTCAATGAATTACTTTTTGCCCCTGGCGAAGATCACCCGCGATAGGGGACGTGGTTTTTTGGTGGATGGCCGTCTTATCTTTCCCTTGCTTCATCCTGCCGCAGCGTTGCGCTCAACCCAGATGATGCAGATGCTTGAAGAGGATTTCAAGAAACTGCCGGCGGTCGTCCGCGGCGAGATCACTGCGGAACTTCCGCCGTCGATCGTGATCGCTCCGGCGCGAAAGGAGGAAAAACCGGAAAAACCGAAACAAGGCAAGCTGTTCTGAAACTATTGGAATTGAATCTTTTCTTCCTTTATGATTTTTTAACGCTCCTCTCTTATGTCATCGTCCCGGAAGCGGGACGACCCGTGCTCCCGTGCTTCTTTTTTTACCTCCGTCTCGACTGACTTGGGATAAACTCCGGCGGAGACGGCGAATTTTTTAACGTGCAGGTATTCCGTGCTACAATGAAAACATGGATGACTTCGCCGTGGGATATCTTCTCCATAGATTTTTTTACCGTATCTTGAGCTTTTTTCGCCATTGGTATGTGGGCGGGTCGCGCATGATAGCCCATACTTTTTTATCGACGCTGGAGAACATCGATCAATCGCTTGCAATAAAAATAACGCTCGAGCATTTCTTCGAACCGCTCTATAAGGATTATTCGATAATCGGCAGGATACTCGGCGTTATTTTCCGTTCGGCAAGGGTGGCGATCGGCGTCGTTGTTTATTTTGTTATCGCGGTTTGTTTCGCGATCGCGTATTTGGCGTGGTTGGCGGTGCCGCCCGCTCTTCTTTATTTCTCCGTAAGAAAAATATGAAAAATATTGCCATACCAAAACTTTTCCGTCATTCAGAGCGAAGTGAGGAATCCCTCTCTTCGGTCGTGGTCCGCGGAGGCGGACCATCCGTGTTTCCATTCTTGTTTTTTGTCGTCCCCGCGGAGGCGGGGATCCAGGTCTTTTCGTCATCCCGATATCACAATTAAGAATCAATGGATAAACCTTCTTCAAAAAATCCCACAGAAGCCGCCACGGTCATATTCGATGATCCGCGGTTCAGAATGACGATTGGCGGCCGATTGCTGATCCGCGTTGTCGCGTGCGTTTTCTACATTTTTCTGCTTGCGGTCACGGTGACGCTCTTCATTTCCGGAACCTCGCGTTTTGCGATATTCGGGATATTCCTCGTGCTGGTGCTGACGGATCGGGCAATGCATCGCACCGAGGGTGACGTACCGATCTCCGAAATGCCGTCCGTGGGACAGATCAACGTTGCACGGGCATTTGGAAGTGCCGCCTTTGCGGTCATGGAACGCGCGTTCGACAAGAGTTTGCTGACGCGGCGGAATTTTTATCTCGAGGCAACGAGCCGCATTTTGGACATTCCGGGCATCGCCGAAGGTCTGCGCCGGCTCGACGTACCACCCGAAGAATTTAAAGATAAACTCGAAGACCTTCTTACGAGCAGCCAGTTGCCCCGAACTGCGCCTGACGGCACAAAGATTCCCGATAAGGATTTCCGCGCCGCAACGCTCGTATCAGTGGGAGCCCTTGCGATCTCCGCATTCGAGGAAGCGAAAGCCGCAGGTCATGAATCCGTGGAACCGTCGGATCTTTTTTCCGCGATGGTCAGCATAAAAGATGGTTTCATGGATCGGCTATCCAATCTTTTTTCGATCGAACCGGGCGATCTGAAGCGTGCGCTCATTTTAAGCTCGGCGACCCATAGATTGCACCGCTTGCCGCGGGTATTGGGCGGATTTGCGCCGGTTTTGCGGCGGGGGATCCGCCATCGCGTCATCAATCGCGCATGGACGTCGCGGCCGACGCCGACCTTGGACCGTTATGGCACTGATTTTACGGACCTTGCAAGGGAATCGCAGGCCGGTTTCATGGTGGGGCACGCCGAGGAGTATGAAAAGTTGATCGAAGCATTGGCGCGGCCGATGAATCCCAACGCTTTGCTCGTGGGGGAGGCGGGTATCGGGAAGGAAACGATCATTGAACATCTTGCTTTCAGGCTTATTAAAGATGAGGTGCCGAAAGCGCTCTTCGACAAGCGCTTGGTTTCCATCGAGATCCAGAATCTTGTTGCGGGCGCCGGGCCGCAGGATGTCGGCACGCGCATCGCGAATGTGGTTGAGGAGATCGTTGCGGCGGGGAACATCATCCTTTATATCCCCGATATCCATAACCTCGTGAAATCGTCGGGTACGGCTTTCCTTACGGCTGCCGATGCATTGATGCCTATTATAGAGAGCAATGCGTTTCCGGTGCTCGGCACATCGTATCCGCGCGAGTTCAAGCAGTTCATCGAATCGCGAAGCGATTTTGCGGGAGCGTTCGAGATCATTCCGGTGAACGAGATCAGCATTCCTGAAGCGGAAACGGTGTTGGCGTATGAAAGCTTGATCCTTGAAGGCAGGAGCGACATTACGATCAGTTTCGGTGCGATCAAGCGCGCGACGGTGCTGGCGAAAAAATACTTCACCGATAAATTCCTGCCATCGAGCGCGGAAGAGCTTTTGAAAAGCGCGATGGTCGCCGCCGAAGAGCGTGGCGAGAAAACGCTCGGACCGGATCTTGTCACGTCGGTTGCGGAAGCGAAGGTGCATATCCCGCTTCACGAGGCGGATGCGGGCGAAACGGAGAAATTGCTCCATATAGAGGATGTTATCCATGAGCGTTTGATAGGCCAGGACGAAGCGGTGACGGCCATTGCGGAAGCCTTGCGGGAATATCGGAGCGGCCTTGCGCGGAAGGGAGGACCCATCGCAAGCTTCCTTTTCGTGGGGCCGACTGGCGTCGGTAAAACGGAACTTGCGAAGATCCTTGCGGATATTCAATTTGGTTCGGAAAAGATGATGGTTCGTTTCGATATGACGGAATATCAGAATCAGGAAAGCTTCATCCGTTTCATCGGCTCCCCCGATGGCCAGACGCCCGGCGTGCTCACGGAAGCGATCCGTGAAAAGCCGTACAGTCTGATCCTGCTCGACGAGTTCGAGAAAGCGTTTCCGGATATCCTGAATCTTTTCCTTCAGGTTCTGGATGATGGCCGGCTGACCGATAATCTGGGCCGCACCGTCGACTTCACGAACACTATTATTATTGCGACCTCGAATGCGCATTCGGATATCATCAACGATGCGCTCGCCAAAGGGGAGAAGATGACGGATATCGCGGATTACCTGAAGACCCGCCTTACGGATGTTTTCAAGCCGGAACTCTTGAACCGGTTTTCGAGGATCATCGTGTTCAAGAATCTCGCGCCGGCGGACCTCCAGAAGATAGTTGTTCTCAATCTCCAAGAGCTTGGCGATACCGTGAAAGAGCAGGGCATTGTTCTCGATTTCGATCCTTCCGCGATTACGGAGATCGTGAAACTCGGCTATGATCCGGCGTTCGGCGCTCGGCCTCTGCGCCGCACGATCGACGAAAAGATAAAAGCGCCGCTCGCGTCCGCGATCTTGAGCAAAACCATTGCAAAAGGCGATCGCGCAAAACTTGTCTATCAGAACGACGCCTTCACCTTCATCCCGGAAAAGTGATTTTAATTGTGCTTATCATTCCGAATCCCTATTTGTTATTATCCCCATTCGTCATTCCGAGCTTGTCGAGGAATCTAGTACGTCTAAGTCCTTAAATAGGGGATTTATTTTTATTATCATTGCCAATTTCTTTCTACGTCCCCATCCTTTTATTTTCTTTTCTGCTGCTATCGCTTCTTGTGGTGTTGGAAAAGTTTCGTACCATACTAATTTTGAAACGTTGTACCTTGACGTAAAACCGATGATTTTCTTTTCGCGATGTTCTTGTGTTCTGCGTTGAAGATTATTGGTGATGCCCGTATAAAAAACCGTGTTTCGAATATTCGTAATGATATAAGTGTAATAGATATTCTCCATAAATATTTTAGATTCCTCGCAGGCTCGGAATGACAATTTTAAGGAAGGATAACAAAATGATCATTAAAAAATTCTTAAATGTTTTTATCGTTCCGTACCATTTGTCATTCCGATCCTTCTTTCTCTGTCATTCCGAGCTCTACGAGGAATCTTTGCCATTACCTGTCCCTATCATTGACTCTTTATTCTTGCCGTATTACTATTTTCCGTAATGTTCGAATCCGGCAAAAAGGGCTATGCGGCA